>NZ_CAWUOL010000159.1:0-4972 GCF_963923915.1 Nodularia chucula CCY0103
TACCATATTTTGGGTTATTTTTATCACCTCTTTCTTAACATTCAACACTTCTGCCTAGATGCTACTCATAAGTTTGATGTTCATGTCCAAGGTAAAGCACTTTCAGAATTGGCGGTTGATTTACCAGAAGGAATAAGTATTGATAAAGGAATTGAAGTCCAAAACAAATTAGGTCAAAAAATTCCTACCACGGTTTCTATTAATATAGCCGTAGCCAAATAAATTAGGACGCTGCTTGCTTGAGAACAATTTCCATTGCATCACGTAAATTATCCAATGTGGATAAAAGCTTACGAACCCGGCTTTTCAAAGTTGCCCAACACTTTTCAATTCGATTGAGATCAGGTGAATAAGGAGGTAGGTAAACTAACTGACACCCTGCATCTTCAATTAATTGAGCAATCCGACCGCCACGATGAAAGGTAGCATTATCAATAATCACCCACTCACCGGGTCGTAGCATCGGAATCAAGCAAGTTTCTAACCAGGTCTCAAACACAATACGGTTACACGCCCCCTCAATCGTAAATGGCGCAATTATTTGCCCATCTCGATAGCCAGCAATCATATTAATGCGACCCTTGCGACAACCTGATTTGAGGTCGTAAAAGCGTTCTCCAGCAGGCGAGTATCCGTAACCGTAATTATCGCGTTCATCCATGCCAGACTCATCAACATATACTAGGTGAGGCGCTTTAGGGTTCTCCAGTTGCGTTAAGAATGCTGCCCGCTTGGCTTCATCTCGTTGACTATATCCGTATGTTTTTTTTTACGAGTATGTCCTATCTTTTGCAATGCCCTGGAAATTGTGCGTTGGCTAATCTGTCCGTCCCATAGCTGTGCCATTTCACTTTGGGTTTTATCCCCTTGCTCTTTGACAAAGCTGCGAAACTTCTCCCAGTCCCTGATTTTGCACTTCTGCGGCGATGCTTTCCTCTGTTTCGGTTTGACATCTCCCGTTTCGGCTTTGCGCTGACACCACAAGTTAATTGTGTTCCGACTAATATTGAACAGAAGGCTTGCCTCACACTTCTTGAGACCGTCCAACTCTATCGCTTGCATTACCTTTTGCCGGAAATCATCACTATAGGGTTTAGCCACTTAAATAGGGTAGATGCTATGTGGGAACTCTTATAGTTTACGTCCTAATCTTGATGGCTATAGCTATAACAAAAAAGCTACTGTAGCTTTTTCGGAACCAGTAGTTCCTGGTACAACTATATCAATTCGTATGAAAGGAGTTAAAACTCCAGGCTATGAGGGAACTTGGCATTATCCCGTATCTGTCAAAAAGATTGATATGAAAGAAGAAATTCCACTTGGTTTAGCTCGGGTTCAGACTTACGGTGGCTAGGCTGAGTAACTGCTGTTAATTTTAGGTGTAACTTTCAAATCTCGCACTATTTTTCATCTTGAGAGTATGCAACACCAAAGTAGTTTGAACGGTGCGATCGCAAAGCATATCGTTGTACCAGAACAGAAGAATATAAAGGGGGTAAATAGCCCAGATTCACTATAAAACTGGAACAATATCTTGAAAAAGCTGATTTTTTATCTGAATTTCACACGATTTTTGTAAAGTCGAGTTTAGAGACTTAAGTCTGACAGCATCTGACTGTAAATACACCATATTGTAGGGGTAAAGCGCAATGCTGAACCCCTATGATAGATGTGATTCAAATAGGTAAAAAATGCTGTAAATCTTATAGCTCTTTAAAACGCCACAGCAGCAACAAGTCCTAATTTTGCATTATTGGCTTGGAAGATAATTGCGAACTCACCTTAACGCAAATAGCTCAAAATCTCAATATTAGTGAGAGGAGAGTTCGTTACATAGAAAAACAAGCACTGAGTTACCTCCGTCGTTGCCACACAAATCGACAAGAGTATATTTTCAGTTGAATGTATGAAAAAACATTAGTACTAACATTTTGCTTCTTCAACTGTTTGTCAATATCGTTATAAGCTGAAACGAGGTTAGACAGAGCTTTAACACGATAAAAAAGTATACGATTACGAAAGTGTTATTGCTCCACAAAGGTCACTGATTTATTTTTATTTTTAAATAATCCCTTGAACTAGCTAAAATTTCACCCAAATTTCATCTCACTTTGTCAAGCTATTAAAAGGTAACATCTCTCCCCGAAGATGATTCTGATAATTGATGGATATAATGAGGTAATCATAAGAGTATAATGAATAGAAAATTGGTACATACTACGATTTTAGCCTTAACTATGGCAGTTTTAGTTCCAGCTACTTATGCAAGTCCTACACCACAATCTAGTAACTTTCCTCACGTTATTAGCTTAGGTGAATCTCCTCAAGGTATTCGCCACTGGAGAATTCTCAGACATACTTTAAAAATAGCAGTTCCCCAAAAAAGCAAGGCTATTTCTCAGCTAATAATCGAAGCTCCAGCTAACATTGTTCTCAGAGAAAGTATTGATGTGTCCGAGCAATCTGGTAAAGAAATTGCGGCAAAAGTTTCTATTCAAGGCAAAAAAGCTACGCTAGAGTTTGCCGAATCAGTCGCTCCTGGAACTGTCATTATCGTAGAAATGAATAATGTTAAAAAAACAGCAGTGACTACTGGTGATAAGTTCTACAAAATATCTACTATTTTTGCTGGTATGAATGTAGAGTTACCCATTGGAATTGTTCAATTGCGTGTAATTTAATGAACAAATTTCTAGAGTAAATCTACTGTTTATGAAAGTTTTGTTAGTTGAAGATGAGCCGGATCTGGGTGCATCGATTCAGCGAAAGTTGAGTAAGGAAAGATATATTGTTGACTGGGTTTTGGATGGAAATGAAGCCTGGATTTATCTAGAACATGATTGGACTCAATATACACTGGCAATTTTTGATTGGTTGCTGCCGGGAATGTCAGGTTTAGAACTGTGCAAGCGTTTAAGGGATCGGGGTGATGCTTTACCAGTGCTGATGCTAACTGCTAAAGATAGCATGGCAGATAAGGTAGCAGGACTAGATGCAGGGGCTGATGACTATTTGGTAAAGCCATTTGGTATGGTAGAACTACTGGCACGGTTGCGGGCTTTGCAAAGGCGAGCTTCCTTTGGAGGTGCAGCACTTACGTCTCAGTTCCAGTCTTTACAATTGCAAGTTGGTGGCCTTATCCTAGACTGCGGTAATTGTACAGTTTCTCGACAGTATCCTAATGGGGAAAATAAGCTAATTTATTTAACAAAAAAAGAATTTCAATTATTAGAGTACTTAATGAAACGTCCTAATACAGTTATTACTCGTGACCAGATTTTGAATCATCTGTATGCTTTTAGTGCAGAACGCGTTAGTAATGTAGTAGCAGCTCAAATCCGACTTTTGCGACGCAAGTTATCGGAATATGGTTGTGATGGGCTAATCGAAACTATCCCTAGTATGGGCTATCGTTTTAATCCTGGCAATGCAGATTCGACTATTTCGTAAGACTCGCTGGCAATTGGCTACCTGGTATGCGGTAGTTATGGCTTTAATTCTGTCCTTATGCAGTTTTGTGGTTTACAAGGTAATCATTGATGCTCATGTGGCTTCTATCAACCGGGAACTGGAATCGGTAGCGGGTACACTACATGATGTAATTGAACCAAATTTGAAACAACCTGGTATTACAGAGTTAGTCTTCCAGCAGGTTTTACCAAATATTTGTTTAGCTGAGTCCAGTTGCCCTACCCAAAATATCCTGAGTCACAGTCAAAGCACCCATAATGAACATGGCATTTTTAGTACTCTATATAAAGATAAGCAATATTACATCCGTTTTGTCGATGGTTCAGGACGGTTAATTGCAGTGGCAGGTTTCCAACCTGATGAATTGCCACCGACTGTGGAAACTCAAGTGTGGCAAGTAGTCAAAGACTTACAAGGCAATCGTTACAGTCAAAAGTCTCTACTGCTGCACACTCAAGATAATGAAGATTGGGGCTATATTCAGGTAGGGCGCAATCTCAATGACCTTGATAATCGTCTCGCTGCTTTGAAATTAATTTTGGCGGTGGGCTTGCCAATTACAGTATTGTTAGTTGGCGGTTCTAGTTTGTGGCTGGCAGGGTTAGCAATGCGACCAATTGAGTCTTCGTATAAACAAATGCAACAGTTTACGTCTGATGCCTCTCATGAGTTGCGTACTCCTCTAGCAGCGATTAATGCAACGGTAGAAACTTTATTTGATATGGAGTATCTAACTCAGGAGACACGAGATATTTTGGCATCTATTCAACGTCAAAATTATCGACTAGCTGAATTAGTTCAGGATATGCTGTTACTGTCTCGATTGGAACAGCAAACGCAGGCGACACAACAAATACATTGCTGTCTGAATATTTTGATTAATGACCTGATAGAAGAATTTTCAGCGTTAGCGGCTGCGGCTTCTTTGCAGCTAACATCTTTGGTGTTATGCCAAGAACTTTTATATGTAATGGGAGATGAAGACCAACTGTTACGTGTGTTTTCTAATCTAATTGCCAATGCTATTCAATACACCGCTGCTGGCGGTTATGTAACTGTCATCCTCAAACGCAACAACGGTCATGCTGTAATTGAAGTTCAAGATACAGGTATTGGCATTACATCGCACGAGCAAAAGCGGATTTTTGACCGTTTTTATCGAGTGAACAGCGATCGCTCGCGTCATACTGGTGGATCTGGATTGGGATTAGCGATCGCGCAAGCAATTGTTCAGGCTCATGGAGGTAGTATACAAGTGCAAAGCCAAGTTGGTAAAGGTAGCTCCTTTATCGTTCACTTACCCTTGACAGAAAAACAGAAGCAACTGACCTGTCTATCAACAGATGAGAATTGAATACCCTCTTAATTAACGAATTATTTTTTGAATCAGTCAAAATTTCATCCTATTTTCATCATTACCTGTCAAACTTATTATGTAAACCTTTGTTTAATACAGCACTTCCGTCTGTTATGAGGTACACTTAATTAAGATATAAATACT
>NZ_CAWUOL010000160.1:0-4699 GCF_963923915.1 Nodularia chucula CCY0103
TAAAACTACTATACCTGAATATGTAAAGTTTTGTAACGAGATTCAACATTTCTGGATGAAATTGTCTCAATTAAGGTAAAGTGTGTTACATCTACCAATTTTATTGCAGGAAAAAAAGCAAATTATAGTTGTAAATTAATATATAGATATTTTGTCAAAAATAATAACAGTAAAAGATACAATTATTATGATAGGCAAGAGGACTTATCCTCAGATTCGATAATCTTATTAAAGGCGGTTAGCAATTCTATAAAATCGCGGTTGTGGTCAAAAATAGTTAATGATATTCAAATAGGTAAAGAAGTCTATTTTGGGATGTTTAAAGTTAGTAAAGATTATATTGGAACTATTGGAAACCTTGGTTTTTATATTCCTGAGATTAAAGAAGTAAAATTTTATCTTAGCTCTGAAGATAATGCTTTTCAACTTGAACCTAAGCTAGAATTTAATAAAAAATGGAACGAGAACTGGAGGCAATTAGGTAGTAATACTGTGTATATTCAGTACGTTGATAACCCTCATCTATTCTTTGAAGTCCTAGAGATGCTCAAAGTACCTGTAAATTTTGATGCACTTCCTGAATTAGCTAATATTTATTAAGTAGATTTTACTATTACTCAGTATACCCTAATTAATAATGACAATTGTTACACGGGAGTTGTGCCAGCCGTCGGCTACCAAAGAATATGGGTTGATTTTAATCGATTGACCAAAAGCGATCGCAATGGCTTATGCTAAATCTGAATCTTAATTGAATTATCTTCTGTGACCAGAGAACGTGAACCTTTTATTAGTCTGGCACTTTACCACGCTTTTAAGTGGTCTATTGTCAGCCCCATGCTTCATGCTTACTTTCGGGGGCGAATTTATGGGGTGGAAAATGTCCCCCAATCAGGGCCACTGGTGGTAGTGAGTAATCATGCTAGTTATTTTGACCCGCCGATTGTCTCTAATTGTGTACGTCGTCCTGTGGCTTACATGGCTAAGGAAGAGTTGTTTGAAGTACCTGTGTTGGCACAAGCAATTAAATTATATGGTGCTTACCCGGTGAGTCGGGGTAGTGGCGATCGCAATTCTATCCGTTCTGCTCTAGAGTATCTGGAAAAAGGCTGGGCTGTAGGTGTTTTTTTAGAAGGGACTCGTACTCCTGATGGGAGGATAAAAGACCCTAAACGTGGGGCTGCACTACTGGCGGCTAAGGCCAAAGCACCATTTTTACCAGTATGTTTATGGGGTTCTGAAAAAATTTTACAATCAGGCTCGGCTTTACCTCGTCCAGTTCCCTTAACTATTCGCATTGGTAAGTTAATTGATGCGCCCAGTTCTACTAATAAGGAAGCATTACAAGCAGTAACACATCAGTGCGCGACAGCAATAAATGAATTGCATGATTTGGGACGCTGACAAATATACTTCATGGGTGCAGCCATAACCCACTGAGTGCAAGCAGAAATTAAGGTAAAATCGGCGGTAGACGCATCAAGATTGGGAATTATGTCGGATTTAAGAACAGAATTAACAGCAAATTTAGATGAAGCGGAGTGGGGTTGGTTAATTCCTCATGTCCAAAAAGATCAGGTGATTGTGGTGACACAGGGTTTAGATTTGCTGGATGTGGGCGTGGCGATCGCTAGTAATCAGGTTTCATCTGTGGAACAATGGATTGATCTGCAATTAATCGCTAAACCTTCAAATACACAAATTGGAAATTGGAATAGCGATCGCACCAAGCGGTTTCATGCCTTGATTGTTCAACCCCATATTCTCATTCAAGAAATCACCACATCATAGGAAAAATATTTGGGGAACATTTGAGTAGATGCTCAATCTATCCAGCTATTGTCAATCCCAAATTCACCGCTTTTTGATATGTTCTGCACCCGTGTAACCAGTAGCCACCCAAATTAAGGCTCTCGCCCCATCACGGATAGATTTATCCACAGATTCATGCATATTTTGTGAAGGTACTGCCACAGGTTTTAATTGAATACCACGACTACCAAAAACTATCTCCCCAACTACACGGGCGCGGCGCATATGGAACTCTGAAGTAATTAAGTAGACACTCTTAATACCTTGAGCTTGCAACTCATCTACTAATGTAGTAAAATTGGTGACAGTATCTACAGCTTGGTAATCAAGATATAGTCGTTTCGTATCTACTCCGGCATTGACAAAAACGCTCTGAGTTGACTTAGGCGGACTACCACCAGAAATCCAAATGGGTAAGCTGGGATGCTGACGGACAAAATTAGCCGTAAACCTTTCTCGTTCTAGATGTGACGTAGAACCACCCAATACTAATACTGCTTGAGGTGGTAACTTCTCGATTTTAGATTCCTGGTATCCCAACCATATTAATACAGGTAGGGCGAAAACCATGAACCGCAATGAATGACTTGTAAATGATAGATGATTCTTCAAGGGTCTGTACTTTCGTCTGTTGAGTCCAAGATTTCCGATGAAAAGAGATCAACAACTATGTAGGTTAGCAGATTTTGGAAAACTCTAGCCAAATATCAACCGAGACTTTTATTTAATACACATTCAAACGCCTATTACCAGGATATCTGGCATGATAATCTGTTTTGTCGGAAAATTGATCTACTGATTCCGACTCCCCTGTTTCTGGAATTTTGTTTTGAAGACGGGACTGGCCAGGCTCGAACCGGCGACCTAGCGCTTAGGAGGCGCTCGCTCTATCCATCTGAGCTACAGCCCCAACTATAGACCATATTCTAGCAGATAGCAGATACTATAATAGCAGTAGTCTTAGCTAGAATGCCAAGAATTATCCCAAGAATCGCCACCCACTTCTAAACCACAAAGAGAACTTTGTGCTTTCAGGATTGTATGAGATTTGCCATTACTTAACTTTCGTAACTCCAAATCTAACTTTCCTTGCATAGTATCCCGACAACAGAATAATAAACCATTTGCTGTAGGCGCACGCAAGGGCGTACCCGGTAAATTGGCGGTTCCGGTCAATTCAATTTCATAATCTAAGTTTTTGGCGCGCATTTGCCATCTACCCCAGGGCTGAATATCCCATTCAACTTTGGCATTCCAGGGAACAAATTCATAAAATTTGCCTTGATAGTGCAAGCCAATCATGGCGACAGATTCCATCCACCACAACACACCACGCTTACCACCGCCAGCAGTTAAAGCTAAATCGGTTTCGCCATCAAAGCTATTACAATTTAACCAGAACCATTTTTGGGGAAACGCACCGCCCCAATTCTTCTCTCCATAAGCTGGGGCGTTAGTAAATTGATAGATTTTACCATTCCAATCAATTGAACCACTGGCTACACCGTGAGCCATCAATATTTGCCATCCCGGTTCAAAAATCTGTAAAGATGAGAGTAAACCGGCGGTTGATTGCTGAAGACTGTTTTGATTTCCCCAATAATATATCGGTTGAATTTCGTATCGCCAACGGCAATAATTACCAGTTGCAGGGTCATGAATTTCTCCCTGATTTAGAGTCGCTGTAGCTTGATATCCTTCTGGAATATGATCTGCAAACTCCGAGGGGTTCAGGTATCCAGGTGAGGTGTTAAGGTCAGTTTTACCCCAATGACCTAATCCCAGAACATCTTTACTACCCCAGAATTTTTTGACATCAGGAAAGGTACGACAGATATATTCATCATTCGGCCCTAATACTTGGGCTGCACCACCGCTATAGGGTTTACCGCCAATGGGGTCTTCTATGGAGTACATGAAGGCGAAGGTTTGACCAATATCTGGCAAAGTTACGCGATAATACCAACCTTCAAAGAAGCGGCGATGACTACCATCCCAATGGTATCCACTATGAGGGGTTTGGGTTAAGGGAAGAAGATTTTGGGGAATAGTTAACATATATCTATATTGTTGCCTATTTCTTTCAGTATGAGCCATCTGGACATAAATCATGCTTATGAAATTTTAGGACTGACAGCTGGTGCATCACAAGGACAGGTGAAGCAAGCTTACCGCAAGTTGGTGAAAATTTGGCATCCTGATCGCTTTTCTGACCCACAACAAAAACAGGAAGCAGAGGCAAAAATTAAGGATATTAATGTAGCTTACAACCAACTCAAGTCACAACAGCTAAATACTGAAAGTGTGGCTTCTCCTACGCCCACAAATACCTCAAATGATCAGGTAAACATCTCTGTGCAGCGCTGGGATGCGGAAACTTTTTATAACTGCGGCGTGGAAAATGCTAGCCAGGGAAAATATGAGGAGGCGATCGCAGATTTTACTAAAGCTATTCGCCTAAATCCTCACTATGTTGAAGCATACAAATATCGGGGCTTCGTTTGTGATCAATTGGGATTTGAATATCGAGCCGCTTCAGATTTAAATAAAGCCGCATCCTTAGAACTGGGTGTCAGTAATCAAAATATTTATTCTAAGTCGAAGTATTCAAGGTCATATCGTCCTGTATTTAAGCGGAAATCTCTGTTAACCAGATGGTGTCAGAAAATCAAAAAGCTGCTGAAGTTGAACAGATGAGGAAGATAAATTGTAATTTTTGTGATCAATTGAATTTCCCTAAATGTCACAATTAAACAGTTAAATCCTAGAGCTTCAGTTAACTTGACACTAACCAGTCTCTAGACTAATTTGTTATGCAGAAATAATGTCAGTTATTCAGAAGTGTTGAATGTTAAGAAAGAGGTGATAAAAATAACCCAAAATATGG
>NZ_CAWUOL010000161.1:0-4354 GCF_963923915.1 Nodularia chucula CCY0103
AAAACTACTATACCTGAATATGTAAAGTTTTGTAACGAGATTCAACATTTCTGATCTTCACCCATTGACGCTGAATAAATTCTAAATCTAGATGAGTAGATTTATTTAAAATTTTCTCACTTAACTGTAGCCACGAAAATGCTTTAACGTATTTCTTTTGCTTCCAATAAAAATAAGCTATATCAATAATTAATGTGACGCGAAAGCTTAACCCTTGGTGGTGGTGGTGACGGAGCTTACAAGCTTTGATAAATAATTTTTTAGCTTCGTCAAATTTCTCCATTAAAGTTAAAATCCAAGCTTTATCATAGCTAACTTCAGCTAAAGTTGAAAAATCTGGATATGGTCTATTTTCAGCTTCTGCAATCAGCCAATCAGTCCAAAATAAACGGTTGAATGAAGAAGTAATACTAGCACCTTGATGATAAGCTGGAGGGCGAATATTACGCCAAAAGTTTAAAATTTCACTATATTTGTTCTCCCTCATACACCATTCAATCACTGATTTCAGATTATCTGATTCAGCATCTAAACAGGAAATATATTCTTCCCAATCTTTATGATTATTTTTACCATATTTCTGGGACAATTGTAAATACCAATCAATCCATTTTTCTCTAAGTTCAGGATTATTATTTTTTAACTTATTCAATAGATAATTGCGAGTAAGAGGAGAAGTAATTACGTAGCGATTATTATTTTCATATTTAATTAATAAAAAGTCTTCTAATAATTTTAAATCTTTTTCTAGGAGAAGATTATCTGATGATACAATGTAAGCGATCGCTTCTTTTGCAGCAGGTTTAGGAAACATTGCCAAAGCCATTAACAAATAATAAGCTGTTTGGGTTAATGATTGTAATGAATCTGCATATAAAAATTCAGCAACTTCTCCTCCTGGCTCAATTAATTTACCCAGCGCCGTAGGTAAACAACCATCAATCCGGAACTGATTAAGAGCATAAACAATTGCCCCAGGCACTCCACCAGTAGTATCATATATTTGTTTATATCCTTTCGGTGTGATCGAAACACCTATTTTTTGAGCCTGATATTTGATAAAATCATGAGCTTCTGCTTCTGATAAAACTCCAAGAATGAAAGGAACACCCAAGTTTGTTTTTTTGCGTGATGTAATTAAAACTTTTACTTGCGAACTAAGTTCTTTAATAAGTTCTTTAATCAGGGAAATAATATCTTGTTCATTTTCGCAAGTTTCCCAATTATCTATAACTAACAGTGTAGATATTTTTTGTTTTTTTAATTTTCTTATAATAGTTTTTAATAAATTATCTGAATCTAAATTATCAATAATTTGTTGAGAAATTTTTAAAGTACAGGCAATTTTTTTACAAATAGCTTCTCGCGTGCTTACTCTGTCCTCACAAGTCAATAAACCCGCTCTTGTAAGTTTCTGTGGTTTAGCTGAAGTGAAAATAAAAGCATTAAAAATTTTCAACTTTAGTTTATAACTATCAATTTCTATAGCTTGCAAATAACAAAAAGCTGCTTCCTTGACTAAAGTTGTTTTGCTAAAAAAAGCACAGCTTTCTACACTAATTATAGAAATCTCATCCTGAGAAATTAATCTTAATAATTCAATTAACTTAGTTCCTCTAGCAAGAAAATTAATATCTTTATCTACCAAATTACTGTAAATAAAACTTGCAGGATCTTCTCTAATTTCTTGCCAATCAATCTCTAAAAGGTCACAATAAGCTATGAATGAAGAAGAATGACTGTTCTCTCTTTTTGTCTGAGAATTAAATCTTTGCCAAGTACCATAAGAAATATCTGTAGCAAAAATATCACCTTGTTCTATCAGTTCTTTGATTCCATTAATTATGGAACCATTTAGACTCCTAAGATGTTCTTTAATTTCAGCAATATTTTCATAATAGCTATACTGACCTATCCGGAAAAGTTCATGCAGATGTTGCAACCATCTTATATCATTGTCACCCCAATTATTTCTTTCGCAATATCGCTTGAGAAAACATTTAGAAGCTTTACGCAAAGGTAAATCATTTTCCTCTGTGACAGTGAGTCCTTTTTTTAGCCTAGCGTTCTTAATAATTTCTTGTTTTCCCTCAGCAACCCTGAGAAGTCGAGGTATGTCACTATACATTTTTTACATTTGTCAAGGATCAGTTTAAATCAATTTTAGCTGATCCTTGGCAGTTTTTGGGGAAATAAGATAAAAATAGGGTGATTATATATACTTTAGCTGCAAATTTTACTGGTAACATAAGCAACAGGCTATGGCTAACGAGAAACCACCTGATAACAGAGAAAGCAAACCCTTTGAAAAAAAGGAAAAGAGTGTTGTATGTCCTTCCTGTAAAGGTACAGGTAAAATCGAACCCCCAGGTGCAAAAAGAGCAGCACAGTGTCAACGATGCAAAGGTACAGGTTTTTTACTGAAGTAAAACCTTGTATTTGTTTTGCTTTGAGAACTAACAACTTTAAAAGCTTGTTAGAAAACTATCAATATAGAATCAGCCAAACTTTATTCCAGCACTTTGCGCATCTATCTGGTACAGGTTATATCTCATTTTTAATTTGATGTAATAATGGTATTTCCTAAATTCTTGTACCTAATCGTTACGCAAAGTGCTGTGTTTATATATTTTTTCAAGACCACAGCAATATCTGTATAAGTGGTCTGATTTTTTGTACACAAAATTTTAAACTCGTGCCATTTTTTTTTTATAAATAAACGTTCTCTTTCCTGAATCAATACCTTTATCAAGGCTATTATCCCATAAAAGCCTAAATTGTTAATTAATTTTAGCCATGCAAATAAAGAAGCAGATTTTTTTCTATGTATTCTCACTAAATGTACCCCAGCATCCGCAGCAATATTTAGAGATTTTAGATTTTTAGCTATTTTTAATAACTTCAGAAAAGCATCAACAGCATTACACCAATCTTTGGAATATTCATAAATTCGCGCTTTATTAGCAAGGACATTAGCTAACTTTCTTTCGTTAAAATCTATTTTTTGATAAAGATTTTCAGCCTCATTCAGATAAGTGTGTGCTGCTGAAAAATCAGGCTTTCTGCATTTAATAGCTACAGCACCAGCTAATAGATAGATATTACCTTCTGATTCAGGATATTCAGCTTTAGTATATCCACTTGTTGTTTCTTTCGTTTTGTTAAAGTTGGAAATTGCTTTTTCTAATAAATCATAAGATTTATCAAAATTACCTCTCTTATATTCCAACCAACCTAAACCATAGAAAATCAAAGCTAAAAAATATAAATTACCAGTCTCTTGAGAAAATTTTTTACCTTCAATAAAGGTTAATTCTGCCTCTGGTAAATTACCTACATTCAAATAAGCAATTCCTAAACTATACAAAACCCTTCCTAAATCAAAAATATTACCGATGGACTTTAAAATTGATACTGATCTCAAATAACTAGATATAGCTTTTTTGCCTTGATAAAACCTATCATATAAACTACCTAAATTAACTAATGCATTTGCTTGTTGATAAAGATTATTCTCCATTTTAAATAAATCCAATGCTTGCTGTAAATGCCATTCGGCTTCTTCAGGTTTTTGAGAACGTTGTAAAGTAATACCTGCGCCTAAATGATTAAAAGCTAAAAATTCTTCATTATTAAATTCAATACTAGCTAAAATACCTTTTTCATGATAAATAAAAGATTCTTTAAATTGACCTTTTTCTTGTAAATAACGTCCTAAAGCACAATACAGCCAACAACTATCTTCATCAATACGTTGAGAAATTTCTTGCTGTATCCAATTTCCCCAATCTCTATAATCTTGACTAATTTCACAGTAGTTTAGCAGAGCTTTACAAAACTGTCTGCGATTACTATTATTAACATCATCAGTCATTTGATTAAACACATCCCGAAAATCATTGATTACCTGGTTAATATCAATATTCTCTGAACTATTATTACCAAACAGAAGCTGATTATACTTATTAGCTAGATTGACCCATTGAGTCGAAAAATCATCAACGGAAAAATTTAAAAATGTAGGTACATCTAAAAGTACATTATTCATATTTATTTTTCAATGTTTCTGCAAAATAACGCGCAGTAAATGAGTGGAGAGATACTTGTTTATTAGAACTGACCGGAGTAATTTCAATTAGCGAAAGTTGATATAATTTTCTAATTGAATCATCAACAATTTGACTAGATAATCCCCCTAAATCATATAAAAGATGAATAGGTATTGGTCTAGACCTTGTAGCTAGATAAAGAAGTAACTTCTGAGTATCAATAGCATTTTCTTGTTGTAATTCTTGCCAATTACAGCACTTCCGTCTGTTATGAGGTACACTTAATTAAGATATAAATACTTTAA
>NZ_CAWUOL010000162.1:0-4294 GCF_963923915.1 Nodularia chucula CCY0103
ATCGCATGAACTAGAGTGTATAGGTGATGTCTTTTGTCAATGCGTAAGTCCTAGTAATAATGCTTTTATACTGCATTGCCTTTAAAGCTGGACTTATTCTCTAGCGAAAAATTTATCTATCAGCAAAGTCTTGAACTACTTCGATAATATCACTTGTTTTTGCACTAATTTCAATCAATTTATAGGTATTTTTTTCAATTTCAACTTGAGTGAGCAACATTTGCGCCTGAAACTTATACAGAAGAGATTTTGATAAGCCCATCTCATTCCCAATAACATAACCTATTAGTCCACCAATAAATAGCCCAATTATTGCACTTCCTCGAATTGAGGCCGCACCACCAGAACCTATCAAACATCCCACAATAACACCTATAACTCTATGGCTTATCAATATTGAGTTAGCCTTACTGTATAATTGCTCTACTATGGCTTGAATGACAGATGGGTCGTATTTAACCACGTGGATAATTCTCCTTTTTGAGGATATTTCTAAAGATAGTTGGTAAAAATTTAAATGTGACAACCAAATACTGATATATAATTTATCACGTCAATCAAATATACTACTGCAAATTTTACTCACGCTTCAAAAATCTTCATCATCAACAAAAAACTCGGCATCTTCATCAAATGTAGGTTGATTTTGACGAGAACCAGCAATTCCCCACAGAGGTTGTATGATTGCCGTACCAATTAAACCCACGCCAGCACTGAAGGCTAGGAATAAACCTACGGGGATTTGAACTGATTCAAATGTTAAAAATTTCAAGGATACAGGAGTGGCATTTTGAACTGAGATAATGGCGATCGCAACTACCCAAAGAGCCAGTATTAAAGATATTAAAATAGGAATAAAAGTTTTAAGCATAGAAAAGAGGAGAGAAAAATTATCCCCTCTCTGAGTTACAAGAGGGGTTGAGGTGGGATTAAACAGCTACTGCTTCTAGTTTAGCGATCGCATTTTCCATGTCTTGAGCAACCTTGGCTAGTTTCTCAGAGGAATTAGTTTCCATGTAAACCCGAACTAAAGGTTCTGTACCGGAAGGACGGAGTAAAACCCAACTACCTTCTTCTAAATACAATTTAATTCCGTCTTTGCGTCCCACTTCTTTGACTTTAATCCCGGCTACCTCTGCGGGGGGATTTTTAGTAAAGGAGTCAATAACGGCTGTTTTGTGTGCTTCCGTGAGGTGCAAGTCAAGACGGTCATTGTAAAGTGGTCCATCTGCTTCGGCGATGGCTTCTTGCACTAATTGACTTAAAGGTTTACCCTCATAAGCGATGGCTTCTGCTACTAGCATATCGGCTAAAATTCCGTCTTTTTCGGGAATATGACCAATAACACTTAAACCACCTGATTCTTCACCACCAATTAGTACGGCAGTTTCGCGCATTTTTTCACCAATGTATTTAAAGCCTACGGCTGTTTCATAAATAGGTAAGTTATGTTTAGCTGCGAAATTATCTAACAGGTGAGTTGTAGCCACAGTGCGGACGATTGCGCCGCTTTTACCTCTGTTTTTAATTAAATGTCGTGCTAACAATAGCAGCACAGTATTAGGTGTGAGAAAATTACCTAATTCATCTACAATCCCAAAGCGATCGCCATCGCCATCTGTAGCCAAGCCTACATCAGCTTGATCGGCTCTGACAGCTTTAACTAACTCTACTAGTTGCTCACCTTTGGGTTCGGGCATTCCGCCACCAAATAGCACATCACGCTTGAGGTTAAAACTTTCTACCTCACAGCCACAGTAGTGTAAAACTTCATCCAAATAGCCGCGAGAAGTAGAATAGAGAGCATCGTATTTCACCTTTAAATTCGCGCTCTTAATTCGTTCTACATCTAATAGGGTGTAGATAAATTTTAAATACTCTGGTTTGGGATCAAAGGTGGAAATTTTAGCCGTAGCAATACTCTCAGGGAGGGCATCGGATGCACTCTCAATGTTAGCCACAATGGTATCAGTAATCTCTGGAGTGGCAGGACCGGCGTAATCGGGGATATATTTAATCCCACAGTAAGGCGCAGGGTTATGGCTAGCGGTAAACATCAAAGCCCCAGCCGAATTTAATAACCGCGCATTATAGGCAATGACTGGTGTGGGGCAATCCCGGTCAGTAATTTTCACAGTCCAACCCAAGTCTGCTAAGACTTCAGCTGCTGTTTGAGCAAATTGGTCAGCTAAAAACCTAGTATCATAGGCAATCAGCACTGGTCTATCTTTTGTGTAGGCTGTTTCAAGGTAACTAGCGATGGCTCTGGTGACTTTCCGCACATTAGGAAAAGTAAAATCATCGGCTATGATACCTCTCCAACCGTCCGTACCGAACTTGATCTTGCTGGAATTGCTATTAGCACTCATTTTTAGTATTTTCTCCCGGATAACTTTAATACTATAGGAAGCTTCTCCTAAAGCGTGCGTAGCCGCAAGTATCCCCTACAGTATTTTTTCTCATGGAATCTTGAGATATTTTATTAGGAGTAGGGGATTGGCAAAAATCACTCAAGACTAATCACTAAATGGCGGTAATTCTTTGAGAATTGTAAACCGAATGTGATTCAGAGCCAAATCACCAATGGGGATGTCATCTTTGGTGAGTCTGAGACCTTGACTACTGACGGTTTCAAAGGGGATACCTTTACCAATTTCCAGGTGATACCAGGATAAACCCATAAAAAAGCGTGTAGGGTAAGGACCATTATTGCCCAAATCATCAGGATTAGATTCCATAGGCAACCAACCAAAACCGGGGATGTAAAATTCTAACCACACATGGTTAAAGTCTGGTTGTAATGGCACTCCTTGGTGTTCGCTATGGGGAGGACATTTATATCTACCCACAGTGCGGCAGGGAATCTCATTTAAACGGCAGAGGGCGAGTAAAACTCCTACATATTCACCACAGGAACCAACGCCTCGTTCTAAGACCAAATCAGGGGTATCGATGTGGGGTTTAATGCCATAGGATAATTTATCGTACACATAGTTGCGGATATTGTACATTTTCCGCAGCAGATTAGTTTCCGAACCTATGGCTTCTCTAGCAGCACGGCGAACAATGGGGGTATCCATTGCTAAGTTATCGTTATCTACTAGGTAACGAGTGGTAAATTCTGAGGATATTTCCGGAGGATTTTCCACATTTTTGGGGGTGATGTGATATTTTATTCCTCTGACTTCTAATAATGCTTTCCAGCCAAATATATGCCTTTCCCCTGGTGTAAGGGCATCAAATTTAAATACTGCTACCCTTTGGCCATCGATGATTTCTTCTGTAAAAGGTATACCGATGGGTTCAACTTGTTTCAATTTTTGCCGTTCAGTTTCTGAGGGTAAGGCTATACGCCATTCTACTTCTGGTAAATACACCTCTTCTAGGGGTGAAATTTCCTCGGCGTAGGACATTTCAATGAGATAGCCATTGGAAAGGGTGTATTGTTTGTCGGCGTCGTGATAGTAGTGTAGCGGATGAATAAAGGTGCGATCGCGGTATGTGAGTTCATGACAGGGATCAGCATTGGGATTGTCCCGAATATAAGGCTCTTCTGAGGCATAGGCTACGAACAGAGTTTCTTTACCTGTTTGTTCGTTGGTGTGTATGGCAATGCCGGTGGGAGATTCAAAGGGTGTCAATATACTGAATTTGAGTTCTCCAGTGGCTCTATCCATAGCATAAACTGTCTGTTCTGTGCGATCGCAAACCCAAAGAGTCTCTTGATTAACTGCCAAATTTGCTACCCCTACCCCCGGAGCATAAAATCTGGTAATTTCTTTGCGCGTATTGCAATCAAAAATCAAAATAAAGCCTAGCTTTTGGCAACTCACATAAACAGTTGATTCCCAAACAGCAACACCATCAGCAGCATAAGGCAAAGTCATAAAATGCTCCAGACCCCAAGAGGAGAGTTTGGACACATAAACACTATTTTCCCGCGTTACCCATAGGGAATCTGACCACACAGCCATACCCGCCACATCCCCAAATTCCCTGATTTGGTGGGGGTTGAGAATTTTACTGTTGTCGGAATTAGGATCAATTTCCAGTAAATGTCCTTTAACACTATCAATCGCCAGCAGTGTATCTTTGATGAAAGCAATGCCACAAAGAGCGGCTGCTGTTAACGGTCTAATTGTTCTTTGACCAAACATTGGGCTAGTAATCAAACTAGGAAGTGCAGAACTTATATTAAGCATTTTTAGTCGTTCGGTTTGATTTTTGCATTTATTTTAGTTGGGGACTGGGGACTGGGGACTGGGGACTGGGGACTGGGGACTGGGGACTGGGG
>NZ_CAWUOL010000163.1:0-4227 GCF_963923915.1 Nodularia chucula CCY0103
ACTGGTTTGCTAATTGCTGCTACTGTACCTCATAACAGCCGGAAACGCTGTATACACCGGGGGCGCTATTGATGTCCCTGTATTCCGAGGACAGGGCGGAATACCATCGCAGTTTTTATTCTGCTGACCCCAGATTATCGTTTCAGTCGTTTTCGATAATTCCTCATCACGATGCCTCTTCAAGGATTCACTCTCGTTAACCCACTGGTGGTTTTACCCTAGCGCTTCACCGACTTTACGACTTGTTGATGTCGCGCATTTAACCCTCTAGCTCTGAGACATTACAGTTACCTGTTATGCCCCTTCGGGCGGGTACTGGTATGGACATTTACCAGGAGTATTTCTGAGGTACTCACTCCAAACGTGCGACTGATAGTCGCACCAGTCCCCTTGCGGGGATTAGTTTTGCGGAAAGACAGCAAAACAGTGGGCAGCGCAAAGACCATTTTACCGTTTCAGTCCCCTTGCGGGGATTAGTTTAGCGGAAAGTATAGATGGTAGTTTTCGGAAAGCATTTCCTAATGCGTTTCAGTCCCCTTGCGGGGATTAGTTTAGCGGAAAGTTCAGTTCAAGAAAGAGTTGTCGATCAGATCCTAAGTTTCAGTCCCCTTGCGGGGATTAGTTTAGCGGAAAGTGTGTGTGTTGTTGTGTTTGTTGTGTGTGTGTGTTTTGTTTCAGTCCCCTTGCGGGGATTAGTTTAGCGGAAAGATGGAGTAAAACGTTCACTTCATGATATGAAAGGGTTTCAGTCCCCTTGCGGGGATTAGTTTAGCGGAAAGTCCTAGCTGTTTCGTGTCCTGGAATTTATCGGACGGTTTCAGTCCCCTTGCGGGGATTAGTTTAGCGGAAAGAAGACAAAGATGTTTTATTCAAGATATTGTTTGGGTTTCAGTCCCCTTGCGGGGATTAGTTTAGCGGAAAGTCCTAGCTGTTTCGTGTCCTGGAATTTATCGGACGGTTTCAGTCCCCTTGCGGGGATTAGTTTAGCGGAAAGAAGACAAAGATGTTTTATTCAAGATATTGTTTGGGTTTCAGTCCCCTTGCGGGGATTAGTTTAGCGGAAAGATTAATAATATAACCATTCTCTAACCCATTTCCTGTGTTTCAGTCCCCTTGCGGGGATTAGTTTTGCGGAAAGGTAAAACAAGAACATTTACAGGATTTATCTTTTGAATGTTTCAGTCCCCTTGCGGGGATTAGTTTAGCGGAAAGTCTAAGTCTGGTACGTTTTACGAGTTTGTTGAATGGTTTCAGTCCCCTTGCGGGGATTAGTTTAGCGGAAAGTGTTCTCAAAGATGGTGAACCCAAAATTGCTGATGGTTTCAGTCCCCTTGCGGGGATTAGTTTAGCGGAAAGCAAAGCCAAGGACGAAGCGGACGCTGAGGTTGTAGAATAGTTTCAGTCCCCTTGCGGGGATTAGTTTAGCGGAAAGTAATAATAATTTTCATTCATTGCATATTCCATTATTGTTTCAGTCCCCTTGCGGGGATTAGTTTAGCGGAAAGAAACGCCCAAGTATACGGCAAAAAATAATTATGGGGAAGTTTCAGTCCCCTTGCGGGGATTAGTTTAGCGGAAAGAATTTCTTCACCTCTTTGTTGTGCAGCAATACAAAGTTTCAGTCCCCTTGCGGGGATTAGTTTAGCGGAAAGTTCTCTACTGTGGATATTTGTGGGTTAATTTCGTTGTTTCAGTCCCCTTGCGGGGATTAGTTTAGCGGAAAGGTCAGGTCTTGTTGAAATTGACGGGGATAAAATTAAGTTTCAGTCCCCTTGCGGGGATTAGTTTAGCGGAAAGCCAAAACGAACGCAACCATAGCCGTAACAATTGGTTGTTTCAGTCCCCTTGCGGGGATTAGTTTAGCGGAAAGTCCGTCACGTCCGACGGTCAACTTCATCAAGCCAAGTTTCAGTCCCCTTGCGGGGATTAGTTTAGCGGAAAGTCTACTTAATCTGCTTACCGTCTGAGTATAAAACAGTTTCAGTCCCCTTGCGGGGATTAGTTTAGCGGAAAGCCCGCCATCTGAAACATAGTCTACCAGTGGATTCTGGAGGCGATTTTGGCAAAGCTGATCTAGAAACCCTGTTTCAGGCTTTGAAAAACCGCCAACTGAAACTTATGAAACTCCGTAACTATTGATTTGTCAAGGTTCTGGCGATTTGGCAAACCCCCAGGGTTTTTGACCTCACTATAGGTCTGCCAAAATTCAAGTTGATTACATCATCATAAGATGATTATTTGTTCTTGTCCAGATATATTACTTTCCATTTGACTGCTTGAGCGATCGCCTGTTCCCCATATACCCCATCAGGAACCATTGCGGCTAAATCAATCACCTCAGTCAGCTTTAACCCTGGCTTGCGATTGTCATACGGGTTAAGGTCATGCTTGGCGTTGTGGTCATCCAGTCGTTGCTAACACTAATAGTTTCTGACTTTCTCCATAACCACGCCTCAATGTCAGTAGCCGCCTGATTGGCTACCTGCACCGCATCATTCATTCTGTAGGCGTAGGTCATAGTTTTAGTTCCACCATTAAAATTTATTGGTACACTTGTATTATTAAGTTGATGTAGAAAATTGAGTTATGCACCTTCTGTGGTTTCGTCGAGATTTACGTTTGAATGACAATGAAATTATTGCTTTAGCGTCTGCTAATAATGCCGCAGTTTTACCATTCTTCATTATTGATCCTTGGTTTTATCAATGGGTTGATGTAGGTAAAGGGCGGGTGCAGTTTTTGTTTGAGTCTTTAGAAAATCTAGATAGCAATTTACAAAAATTAGGCAGCAAACTCATATTATTTGAAGGTAATGCTGTAGAAATTATACAGGAATTAACTCAACAATTAACACAGCAGGGACATAGACCCAAACTCTACTTTAATCGTGATGTACAAGTTGAGTATGGTATTAGCAGAGATCAAAGTCTAGTTAATTTATATCAAGCATTAAATCTCGATTATAATCTGGGACTAAATAACTTTTTGCAATCACAAGATAACCGTGAGCAGTGGTTTAACGAATATTACACATATCAAAGACAATCTGTTTACCCAATTCCCACTAACATCAACACTCCATCACTTTGTCTAAACTTACCTCAAATTACATTTTCTGAACTCAAACGTAAATATCGTGCTTTTTTGCCAACAGAACAGGTATATTTTATTGGTGGAGAAACACAGGCACAAGCTACATTAAATTCATTTCTGAAAAGTAGATTTAGTGGTTATCATTGGAAACTTTCACGCCCTTGGTTAGCACAGCAAGGTGCAACATCTCACCTATCACCACATCTGACTTTTGGGACAATTTCAACTCGCATTGTTTACCAACGTACTAAAGCACGGGCAGCAGAACTTACAAATCAACCCAAGGCAGAATTTTCATTAAAAGCTTTTCGTGACCGTCTACGCTGGCACGATAGTTTTACACAGCGCCTTTATTTTTACCCAGAACTAGCTTACAAAAATCGTTACCCAGAATTTGATGAATGGTATACACCTCTGGAGTTACCACCAGAAAAACAAGAACTGTCGCATACTGGCATCTAGGAGGGAATGACAGGCTTTCCCCTCCTAGATGCCAGTATGCGACAACTAAAAACTATGGGTTGGATGAATTTTCGCATGAGGGCAATGTGTGCCACATTTTTAACTATCAATTGCGGTATTTCCTGGCATCATGGGGCTAGACATTATATGAACTATTTAGTAGATGGAGATTTAGCAATTGATAATTGGCAGTGGCAAATGCAATCAGGTGTTACTAATCCGCTTAGTGATACTTTTCGCATATATAACCCAAACAAAAATATTCCAAAAAAAGACCCAGACCTCAAATTTATTTACTATTGGATAAGCGAACTAAAAGGATACAGTCTACCAGAAATTATTCAAGGTAAATATATTGGCACTAGTTCTTACCCACCAACTATTTTAGATTGGGCTAAAACCCGCAAAGTTAACGGTAAAATCATTTCTGACCTTCGGAAAAAAGTAAAAGAAAGATTAACTCTCCAAGGTGGAACAGAATATGAAAGTGCAGTTGCAGCTCAAGAAACAGTAAATAAATACTGGCAACATAAAGATAGGGAGTACAAAGAATTTAAGGAATTAGAGGCAGAACTAGAGTAATTAAATAGAATTGATCGCTCCCCCACCCCTAATATGCAGGGTCAGCGCATCTCAAACCCTGTTGACAAGAGGACTTGCCTAATCAGCAAT
>NZ_CAWUOL010000164.1:0-4042 GCF_963923915.1 Nodularia chucula CCY0103
GGGTGTCCGCCGAGATACGTGCAAAATGGGACACGTTGTAAAGTTTTGTAAAGAAATCAGGTTGAAAGCATTGATTTTAGGTTCAGTCGAGCCAGAAATTTTTGAAGCGCTCGCTTGATAGCTCTGTATAGCGAATAGTGTGTTGAATATTCTTGTGTCCCAGATAAGCCTGAATAGCTCTAGTGTCATGGCCATGAGAAGCCAGATAAAACCCGCAGGCATGACGTAACATATGCGGATGTACCGATAAAGCTAAACCAGCAAGAGTGCCAGCACGACTAATAATGTTAAAGGCGGTGGCAGCAGCCATCGGAGTACCACGTTCAGAAACAAACAAATAAGGGGAGTGAGGATATTCTCGTTGTAGTTGTCGTAGCCACCTTAACTCTCTGGCACGTAAAGGATGCGTTGAACTGATACCATGCTTAAGTCGATTGATATAGATCGTGCCACTAGAAAAATCTATCTGCTCCCATCGCAGGGCTACCAATTCTGATACACGTAGACCATGACGATAAGCCAGTAAAATTAAAGTCGAATCTCTGTGACCATGCCGCCCTGTTGATGAAGCGGCTTTAATCATGGCTTCAACTTCATTGGGCAGCAGATGTTCTCGTGTGCGTTTCTCTAGGTTTGTGACTTTTTTGGGTGGAGCAGTATGAGTCATAAAAACCAACTTGCCCATAAAAGGTAATTGGGTACGATGGCATTGGGTACGACAGAATCAACTCCCCACACATTCCATGTTAAAAACTTGCCCATAAACAGTTCTTTTTGGTAATGTTTATCTACATAAACTCCTGACGCAGTGGCTGATTGGTGATATTATATATCTTTTGAAGTGTTAAATGGCACAAACACATACTGATGGTGACATCGATAGAACGTACCGCTTACCCTCGATTTAAGCGTCAATTAACCGCCAAAGAACTCACTGAGATTTACACACCCAACAAGAGTGAAATTGCTTTTGCTTACGCAACAACTAAAGGTGAAAGTAATATTCTTAACTTAGTATGCCTCTTAAAATCATTCCAGCGACTAGGTTACTTTCCTTCGCTAATAGAAATTCCTCTGAAAATAGTTAATCATATTCGCAGCAATTTAAAATTTACAGATGATACTGTTTTGGGTTATGAGAATCGCAAAACAATGTATCGCCACCGGACTGCTATCCGTGAATATCTCCAGGTAAATCAGTTTAATAAAACTGGGCTACATCTAGCTATAAAAGCAGTGAATGAATCGGCGACTGTTATGGATAATCCTGCTGATTTAATGAATGTAGCCATTGCTGACTTAGTTAAAAATAGATATGAATTACCAGGATTTAACACATTAAATAGATTAGTCCGTCGAGTGAGAAATGTAGTAAACCAAAGATTATTTTCGCTCGTACTGAGTCGCATCTCGTCAGATTACCAAGAACGCTTGCTGGACTTGTTAGAGCGTCATCCGCTTGAGTATCAAACCTCATTCAACAGCCTGAAGCAACTACCTAAAAGTCCTACCCGTAACAATATCAATGACTTTATTGTACATTTAATCTGGCTGGATTTTTTGGGTGATATTAAGCCAATACTCAAGGATATTACCACTGCCAAAATTCACCATTTTGCTGCCGAAGCACGGGTGTTAGATGCCCATGAAATCAAAGATTTTAGTTTAGCCAAACGAATTACTTTGATTTTATGCTTAATTTATGCGGCGCAAGTGACAGCACGAGATAGTTTGGTTGAGATGTTTTTAAAACAAATGCGCTCAATCAATAACGACGCTACCAAAGAATTAGAACTCATCAAAAAGAGAATTCAAGAAACACAAGAAAAATTGGTTGGTGTGTTGACTAATGTCATCCATGTGTTTATGGAAGAAAATCAATTAAATCATGAACCAGTATCCTCTCACCCAGAGATTGTGACATCCGATGGTTATTCATCTAATTCCCCAGAGCAGATACCAGAATTAAATCTCTCTACCGAGTTAACAACAAATCAGGGAATATCTCTGTTTCATAAACTAAATCATGTATTTATTCAAGATGGAGGAGCAGAGCAACTACTTTCTGAATGTGAGGCGATGAATGCTTATAGGGGTAATAATCATCTGCCTCTAATTTGGAAATTTTATAAAAATTACCGGCGGACATTTTTTCGCTTAGTAAAAGTATTAGAGTTCAAATCAACTACTAACGAACAAAGTGTTATCGAAGCATTACAATTTGTCCTAGAGAATTCTCATCGTCGAGGAGAATTTCTCAAAGCAAGTATTGAACTAAATTTTATTTCAGAACAGTGGCGAAAATTAGTTGTAGTCAAGCAAGGAGAGAAAACCAAATTCGTTCGTCGGCACTTCGAGGCTTGTATTTTTTACTACCTAGCAGCCGAATTAAGGTCAGGAGATATCTGCGTTGTTGGTAGTGAAGATTATGCCGACTACCGAGAACAATTACTGCCTTGGTCAGAGTGTTTGCCATTAGTTGACCAATACTGTGAGAATTTAGGATTTCCTAATAACGCTTCTGAGTTTACCTGGACACTAAAATCTTGGTTGACGGACACGGCGGCGGCTGTGGATGCAGGTTATCCCAATAACCACCAATTTATTATTAATGATGAAGGCTCACCCATCCTCAAAAAGTATCAGCGTAACGAGTTGAGTGTTGCTGCCAAAGCTTTAATAGAAAAAATCGAAGAATGTTTTTCAGAAAGAAATTTAATCGATATCCTCAGAAATGTTGACTACTGGACAAATTTTACCCGGCACTTTGGGCCGCTGTCTGGTTCAGATCCTAAAATTGAACGTGCGACGGAACGTTATCTTTTGACGACGTTTACTTATGGCTGCAATTTGGGGCCTACTCAAGCAGCGAGACATATGCGAGGCATTGTCACCGCGAAGGAACTGGCATTTGTCAACCGTCGCCATGTGACGGTTAATAAGCTCAATGCTGCATTGGTGGATATTATTAACCGCTACAATGCTTTTAATCTGCCCAGGGTTTGGGGCGATGGTAAAAGTGCGGCGGCAGATGGAACGAAGTATGAACTCTACGAAGAGAATTTACTGTCTGAGTATCATATTCGCTATGGGGGTTACGGAGGAATAGCTTACCACCATGTCTCTGATACCTATGTGGCTTTATTTAGCCAGTTTATTTCTTGTGGTACTTGGGAAGCTGTTCATATCATTGAGGGATTGTTAAAAAACTCTTCCGATATTCAACCCGATACAATTCATGCTGATACCCACGGTCAATCAACACCTGTGTTTGCATTGGCACATATGCTGGGAATTAAGTTAATGCCTCGGATTCGTAATTGTCAAGATTTAAATTTTTATCGTCCTGATAAAGAGACTGTTTATCAACATATTGATTCTCTGTTCTCTGAAACGGTGAATTGGAAGCGGATAGAAACTCATTGGCAAGATATTTTACAGGTAGTCTTATCAATTCAAACAGGTAAGATATCGAGTGCCATTTTATTGCGTAAGTTAGGAAATTATAGCCGTAAAAACAGGTTATATCAGGCTTTTCAGGAATTAGGGCAAGTAGTAAGAACTGTTTTCTTGCTGCAATACATATCGGATATGCAGCTAAGAAAAGAAATTACTGCTGTGACAAATATTGTGGAAGCTTATCATAAATTCTCGAAGTGGTTTTTCTTTGGTGGCTTTGGAGTTGTGATGAAGAATGACCCAATTGAACAGGAAAAGGTAATTAAGTATAAAGATTTGGTAGCTAATGCTGTTTTGTTCCAAAATGTTGTTGATTTAACTGATATATTGCGTGATTTACAGAAGCAAGGCTATTTGATTAGCCGTGAGGATGTGGCGGTTGTGAGTCCTTATATTACGGCTCATGTTAAGCGGTTTGGTGATTACCTAATTGATATGGAGACTGTGCCACCGTCATTGGATGAGGTCGAAAGTTTAGTGCTTGCTTAAGCGACTGAAATCCTTGTAAATCGCAGGTTTTTTGTTTACTTCTTAACAAAACTTTACAACGTGTCCCATTTTGCACGTATCTCGGCGGCCACCC
>NZ_CAWUOL010000165.1:0-3866 GCF_963923915.1 Nodularia chucula CCY0103
CCTTGTCTTCCAGGGATGCCTTGTGGACCAATAAAACCCCGTTCACCGGGTTTACCTTGTCGCCCTGGAATGCCCTGTACTCCAGGTTTACCTTGTGGTCCTGGGATTAACGCACGTTGGAGAGCGCTATCTGCTTTACCCTCAGCCCTACGAGCGATACCGGTGGCGGTGGTAATTTGCCCAAATGCTCTACTAACTTGGTTTCCTAGAGCATCCACCGCTCTCTGTAAAGCATCAATTCTGGCTCTCAGTGACAAGAACGTTCCGAGGGTTAGCAATATGCCGGCGACCGTCAATGCTAAACCTGCAACTTTTGCCAATGCTTGAACCGCCTTCCCCAGCGCACTGCTTGCGGAGTTCTGGGCTACTCTTGCGGCACTCTGGGCTTGATATGCTCTTTCTAATCCTTGTTTAGCTTTACCGAGTGCATCACCGGCTAAACTCTCAGTACGCCCTAGTCTCGCACTGAATGGCGATATTTTCTGCCCAAAAACTACTGCGGCTACGGATGAGGCAATAGGATCTATTTTGGGAATAATGCTAGATTCACTCCGCTTAACAGAATCAGAGATAATCCCACCCCTTTCACTTTTGCGGATAAATTGCCCTTGCATGGCTGCAATATCTGCTCTCAAGGCTGCTAACTCAGAAGCAATTTGATCACACGAAGTCATGTAATTGCCCCTCGCATAAATTGTCTAATCATTTTCCTAGTGGAAGAAATTGAGTTAAATGTTGACTGGCAGGGTAAGCAACAAGGCTGACAGTTGATGTGTCTGGGTGGACATCCCAGACACTCGACAGAATATTCATCAGAAATGTAGACCTTTTTCTTCAGTAGAAGATTGTCTTTATCAAAGACAGAGATTGTGTACTTAGGATCAAAACCGGGAACATTTTGAAGGTAGGGTAACATTTCAAACCACTGAGTTCCGGCTTGATACGCAAACCAAGGCTTCACAAATAAAGGGTTACGAGGCGTTGAATAGCCTCTCAAAAAAATCTCGGTTTCGTTGGCTGAATTGGAATAAAGATAAGCGGTGATCCAAGCCGAATATTCCCTGTTGTTTCCTGGGCTGGTGATGTAGTTTTTAAAGTACGGATTGTTTAATTCTGATGGTCTAGCCCAGATGTTGCTATAGCCCTGAGATTGTGAAATCTTGTATCCCCCCGCAGCATTATCGCCCCAAAGTTCCAAGGCAGTGTAAGCCCGGTACAAGTGAAGGTGTTCTTCTACCTCCACTCTTATCGGAGTGTTCAGGTAATCAAGTATTTCCCCATCTGGGAAGGTGACGCGGGCGGTTTCCC
Organism: Nodularia chucula CCY0103; assembly: GCF_963923915.1. Classification (NCBI taxonomy): domain Bacteria; kingdom Bacillati; phylum Cyanobacteriota; class Cyanophyceae; order Nostocales; family Nodulariaceae; genus Nodularia; species Nodularia chucula. The sequence goes on from NZ_CAWUOL010000165.1 coordinate 1,309, forward strand.
CTTCCTGGCAATAAACAGCCATTAGTAATCATCTGGGTCAATGATTGTCCCGGTATCCGGTTTAATCATGTTTAGCACCAGCTGATCAACTCGGTATTCGTCGTTGTTTTCGCCGCGAGTGATGAAACTGGTAAATCCTTTTTCGACATATAAACTTTGATCAAGGTTTGTCTCAAGTCCTGATTGAGGAAGCCCAGCCTGAACCTTTAAAGCAATACCCACAACGAGACTCTCAGCTGTGTTATTTGCGGCGGGGGTCAATCCTGGAAGGTCAGCTTTGGCGATTGTGATCGTTGTTGCGGTCTGACTTGCTCCGGCTCCTAATACTTGGGTGATAGTTGGTTCTGACATTACTCTTGTTATTTATTACTACTAAAAACATTTATAGACCAGTTTTATTAGATTAGGAATATACATCTTTTACATAAAAGATATGTGCAGCCAGATTGACTGAAATGCTTGCGGTGAATAGAATACAAATGTTGGTAGCTATTTAAAAATAGTTGGATGTACAAGTTCTATTAATGTAGAGAATTAAACTGGTAGATGAAAAGGAACAGATGTGGACAAGCTTCAATTTTTTCTCAAGCTAATTTTGATAAGTTGATTGAAAAAACTGTGGGGGAGAATCATAAAATGATTTTTCGGTTGGCTTATTTGACGGCTGCAAGAATGGGGGAAGTTTTACAGCTGCAAACATCTGACGTATATAATGATGGTATTCCCCTGGCATCGATAACTTTCCAGCGCCGCAGAACTAAGACTAGAGAGACGCGACAAGTCCCTACTAGTCCCAAACTGCGGGAATATTTAAAATACTATTGGCTTAATCAAAAACCACAGCCGGGGTTTCTGTTCCCTGGCTTAAATGGACATTTACAGTTTCAATCGGCTGATGATGCGTTACGCCGGGCGATTAAATTGGCTGGTTTATCTGGGCTTGGGTACAGTACCCACAGTTTCCGGCGCACTGCCACAACCAATTTATCTAACAATGGAACGTCACTATCTGTAATTCAGCAAATTACTGGCCATGAAAGTTTGCAGAATTTGCAACGTTACATTGATACGTCGCCTGACCAGGTGATTAATGCGATCGCCACTCTCTAGCCCAGTAGCCTAAAACCATCTGCACCAAATCCACCCCTAATAAAATTTTGGATTTCTTGGGGTGATTTGCGCTGCGCGATCGCACACTGGATCATGTCCTTTCTCTGAATGGCGATCGCACTCTCAATATTTCCCCCAGGAATATGGATATGGTGAATTGTGCGCCTGTAAAAACAGTACCTAAAGTACCAGTGGCGTGTACCGGAGCGCGTTACATAGTATTCCTCTATCCACTGTTTAGGTTGTTCTGGAAGAGTCTGTTTTTGCAGGTTGGGAACTGTCCTACTGTCTAGATTAGGTTGTTCTGGAAGACTGGAATCATCATCTTCCATCGGTGTCATGTCTGGTTGAAAGTCGGGGTGTAGTTCCGCCCAATCTTTCCAGGCAGACTCAAAGTCATCAATACTCTGGAAATCATCCGGTTCTGGTGGTTCTTGGGAGACATCATAAAACAGTGTGGCTTGACCATCTCCCTCAACTCTTCCAGAACAATCTAAAACCACCTCATCCCAATACGGATCATGGATGATGGGTTTTTCCTTAACTGATGTGTAATCGGTCAGGTTAAATAATGTATTCATGTTGTTAAGCACTGGATAAACTATCTACTGCTACCGCGACCTATACGGCTACGGCGACGGAAAGGTACTATTTCATGCCCTACTGTAGATGCTACTTCTCTCATAGCCTCAGCCCAAGCCAGGGCTAAATCAAAGGGCATATTACCTAAGTCAGCTTCTGTGATAAAGCGTTTCCGTATCCAGTTTTTGAATAATTCTCTCTGGTTATTCATTTGCTGGTTGGAAGTAATCTTGGATTTCTAGAACTGCACCCCCAAAGTGATGAGAAATAGCGGCATAATTTCTCGGTTGTTCCCAGTAGCGGCGGCGTAAGCAGTGCCTAACCCATCCCTCTGGGTTGATTATTTTCTCAGCTGCACCCCGCAGTTTAAACAAGAGTAGAGCAGCTTTAATTTCAAACTGGGGACGGTTTAAAACTTCTGTTTCTTCAGTGTCAAAATAAATACCACTCTCAGACATCAATTGTTGATTAGATAAGATATGCTGCTGCTGAATATCCTCATCAACGGATTTAGTAGGGTTTGGGGTGGGTGTTTTGTAAGTAGAATTATGATTGTGTAATTTTTGTTTTCTGCGTGGTTTCAGGTATTCTAGTGGTCTAACAAGTAACTTGAATATCTTCCATGAATACTGTTTAATTGTGTGTATTACACGGTTTTCTACCAGGATGTTAAACATCTGTTTGAGGTAGTTATGAGCATAACCTTTGCCTCGATGTTTCTCTACCCAGTGGTTGAACTCTGATAGGTCTGGCTCAACTTCTTGGTTGACCCCTTCCCTGATTAGCCACTGCCATAGAAGTTTGGCGGCGGGTGGGATGTGGTTCTTTAAACAAAATTGGTCGTGCTTTTCTGTCCAGATAGTCAT
>NZ_CAWUOL010000166.1:0-3854 GCF_963923915.1 Nodularia chucula CCY0103
CTTCCCACACTTCCCACACTTCCCACACTTCCCACACTTCCCACACTTCCCACACTTCCCACACCTCTCACACTCCCCACACTTCCCTGTTGTATTAGTCGTTGACTAACCAGATTTTGTTCTTAAGGAGTGAGTACCAATAACCATTCTTGCTTTTCGGTGTTCCATTCCGGTACAGAAGTTTCCCCCACCACGTAGGGACCCCAGTAACGGCGAGAACCGTCTTGAGCGAAGGCGACAATAATGTCACCTGTTTCTAACTTGAGGTTTCCATGAGGTAGGGACAAAATCAACCCCTGGTTACTACCTTCTTGGGGATCAAAATCCCAATGTGCGGGAACATCATGATGACTTTTTTGATTACCAGCATCTTTTTCCTGGGGTTGTCGTGCGAGTAAAGCTAGGCGTACAGGTTGATTTGTTTGATTACTCATGCGTAAATTCCCTTGATTATTCCCCTGGATAGTGGAATCTTGACGAGTGATCAAGGTGTGAGTATCATTTATACCAATTTTATTGGTTTGGGTAGTAGAAGTAACTGGGGAATCGGGAACTGGTGCTGGGTTAACATCTGGTTCTAAGGTATCAAAGGATGTTTCTGGTTCTACTGACTCAAAAGACACACTGATGTCCCAACATCCCACCATAATTCCCAATAGTCCTAAAACACAAACGGCAATAGCAATATTGCGATAGAAGGTATTTTTCATAAGTTTTAGCAATAATATTTTGTCTAGGCTTGAGCAAATATTAGCCTACAATTTCGGCTTCTGTAGGAGATGAGGAGAGGGAAAAAGTTGGTTGTCTTATACTGAGATTTGAACGGTATACCACAGGCTACACTGGACACAGAGGCATAAGAGTTTGAGAGAGTTTTGGCGTAAATCCTGGGGATGCAAAAATTCCCCACCCAGTTCACACACTGCATTTTACTTTCCACTTTCCACCTAGATTCATGCAAAATACTCGTCTGACTAACTTATTTGAGGCCATTGCTAGTCGTTTGGGACAATGGTTTTTAAATCCTTGGCGCAGGTTATCGTTATTGTTGATTAATTTCTTTTTTGGGTTTTTTCTGGGGACAGCAATTTCTACTATAGCTGGACAAAGGGGTATTTCAGATATTCTCATCGCTGCTGTGCTAGTGGTGCTGACGGAGGTAACTAGCAGAATATTTTATAGTCAAAGTTTTTTCTCTAGGCGATCGCTCTTGGTAGAATCCCTAAATATTCTCAAAGTTGGTTTTATTTATAGTATGTTTGTCGAAGCCTTTAAATTGGGTTCTTAATCATGGATTTTGGGGCTAGTGATCTAGATTTATTCCATAGTGTCTTACCAAATTTTGAGCAATTCTGCCACACTCATCTGGGTAAACCACCCGCAGAAATGTTGGCGGTGCTGCGAGATTTATGGATACCACTCAGTATAAAGTTAGCTTCCCATCGCCAAGAATTGGGCAGGCCTCTGATTCAAGGGATTTTGGGTGGACAAGGTACTGGTAAAACTACAATGTGCCGAGTTCTGAGTTTTATTCTTCAGGAATTGGGTTATCGGACTCTGAATTTATCCTTAGATGATTTGTATAAAACTTACAGCGATCGCTTGATTTTGACTCAGGAAGATCCCCGGTTGATTTGGCGGGGTCCACCAGGAACCCATGATCTAGATTTAGGCTTAAAAGTGCTAGATCAAATTCGTCAGGGGGAAAGCCCTGTCATTGTTCCCCGGTTTGATAAATCTGCATATAATGGGGCGGGCGATCGCACTACCCCAGAAATGGTGACAAATATTGATATCGTCCTCTTTGAAGGTTGGTTTGTGGGTGTAAAACCGATTAATCCTGATATATTTGACACAGCACCACCACCAATTCTGACAGCAGAGGATCGGGTATTTGCTCGTGAAATGAATCAGCAACTCCAGAATTATCTGCCACTGTGGGACAGATTAGATAGTTTAATGGTTTTATATCCCACTGATTACCGTTGTTCTCTAACGTGGCGTAAACAAGCAGAACAACAAATGATCGCTAGAGGGAAAGGGGGGATGTCGGATGCACAGATTGAGGATTTTGTCAACTATTTTTGGCGATCGCTACACCCAGAATTATTTATTCCGCCCTTGGTGAAATCGCCGACAACAGTTGATGTAGTGATTGGAATTAATCCTGATCATAGTATGTACCTGCGCGGCTAAATTCTACGCGATCGCGCCCGGATGTTTTGGCTCGATATAATTGCCGATCAGCCAATACAATAATTTCTTGGTAGTGAAAATTAGGTTGAGGAATCATCGTAGCTACCCCAGCACTAATAGTCACAAAAGAACTCACCGGAGAACAATTGTGGGGAATAGCTAATTTCCTCACCGCAGAGCAAATATTCTCCGCCACCGTCACAGCCCCTGGTGTATCAGTATTAGGTAGAATGATCGCCAATTCTTCCCCACCATACCGAGCCACTAAATCACTAGAACGTTGCACAGTATTTTGAATAGATGTCGCCACTGCTTGCAGACAGCGATCGCCCAATTGATGCCCATAATTATCATTGTACAATTTGAAAAAATCAACATCAGCCATAATCAAAGAAATTGGCATTTTTTCCCCGATCAAACGCTTCCATTCTTGGGCAAAATATTCTTCAAACCTGCGGCGATTAGCCACCTGAGTTAATTGATCAATAGTCACCAACTTTTGCAATTCTTGATTAGCAAACTCCAAATTTTTCTGCACCTGAGATTCAGAAATTAAACGTTTGACTCGTTGACGCAAAACCGGCCAATGAATTGGCTTAGTCACAAAATCAATTGCACCCACAGCAAAAGCCCGATCAACAGACTCCTGATCATCCAACCCTGTAATCATTAAAATTGGGATATCCTGACTAAAATCAGCAGAGTGTAACCGAGTACAACACTCAAATCCATCCATATCTGGCATAATTGCATCCAGCAGGATAATATCCGGGTGTGTTTTCTCACAGATATTTAAAGCTTCTCTACCATTACAAGCTTCTGCAATTTGATACCCTTCCCGTTCTAGAGCCAGTCGCAGCTGCATCCTGCTAAATGCTTCATCATCGACAATGAGAATTAAAGATTGGTTTTTGGCAAAAGTAGTAATCAATGACGCTCCCCATCTAGTTCTCTTTCTAAAACCAGTTTGACTGACTCATATTCCTGATAAAGTTCTGAGCAGATGTCCTCAAAATTTGCTAAATCACCACTTTTTCCTTTTGCTTCTAGCTGTTGGCAGATTTGGGATAAAGTTATAGCACCCATAGAAGCACTACTAGACTTGAGAGTATGAGCAGCCTGCCATAAACCCTCAGCATCTTTGACAGCCTGGGATGTTTTGATATTTTGAATACATTTAGGAGTGACTGTCAAATAACAATTAACTAGTTGCTTAAAAGCCGCCTCATCTCCTGACATCATATCTCGTAGAGAATTGAGAATCTCAGTATCAATTATAGTCTGTTCTTTCTTGCCTTTTGTATCAATTAATAGAGGAATATTTCGAGGTTGACATTTACTAAGTGCTAAAGCCAAATTTTCCAGTTTGATCGGTTTGGCAATGTAGTCATTCATACCCACCCCCAGACAAACTTCGCGATCGCCCCGCATCGCATTAGCCGTCATAGCGATAATATAAGGACGAGAACTCACAGGATATTGCTGACAAATGATTTGAGTGGCTTCTAGTCCATCCATCTCCGGCATTTGCACATCCATTAACACCACATCATAGAACTGAACTTGCAAAGCCTGAATCACCTCTTTACCATTGGCTACCACAAATTTAAGATTAGATTATTGGGAAAAGGTCAAACATATAGAGCCAGAAAATTTAG
>NZ_CAWUOL010000167.1:0-3813 GCF_963923915.1 Nodularia chucula CCY0103
TATCTAATATATCTATTCTCTCTGGTTTCGTCAAGGGGTTATCCAAAGTTTTTTTGCGGAGTGACTAAACTCCATCAATGCCTGATTCTGATTACGTTGTAAGCTATTCTTTGATCTGGAATATCGATAGCCTATATTCTCTCTCATGGCTTGATAAAAGTATTCCCTTGATTGTGTAACTTGCAAAAATTAATGAGGACGGCCGATTAAGGTTATACCGATTATTTATTTGTGAAGGTGCATATTAAGGTGCATATTAGAGTTGTCGGGAAATAGGACTATAAATTCATGAAAGCTTTATAAAATAAGCGTTTACAGCATTTTGTGCGGGAATGACTGTAGCCAGATGACACAAAGTCTTGATGAGAATCAGATTTTTAGCTTCATTATGTATGGGACTTACGGATAGACAGGAAAAACCAAATGTGGTGTATGCATTTCAGGCATTAAACCTTGATTTTCGGTACTTTTTGGGCGATACCTGCGGTGGGCTATGCGTACGCTATTTATCAAAGGATGATTGATCACAGCCTGAAACGACGTATTTTGGTTGATACACAATATGATGAATTTGTACAGTGCGTAAGTCCTAATGTATTTCAAATAATTATTTCCTGCCCTTGCTCCGTGAAACGAACGTCTTTAATCTCCCATTCTGTGTTACTAATTAAAGTCTTACGGAGACTACCAAATAAGGCAAACTGTTCGCAACTAGAAAGAGAAACAAACTGTCGCTGAGATTCAGGAGAGCGCCGCAAATCAACTGTAGCGATACCATTTTCAATTTGGATACGATAACCAGACAAGTCAAAGTCAGAGGTATCTTGTTGTTCTATAATTTTACCGATCGCAGCTGTTATGGTTTCTGTGGCTGGTAATGAAACTGGTTGCGGAATCAATGTTTGGCATTGAGAATCACTAGTATATAAGGTAACATTGGCAGTTGGGACGGTGGGAGTTTCCTTGGTGGGAGCAAGTGTTGTGGGAGGGGTGGTTAAAGTGCCACTAGGCTGTGCTGTTTCACTGTCAATATTGCCGGAACCAGAATTAACATTAGAACTACAGCTACTAAGGGCGATCGCTAGTATGATAAATGATAATATGTAATTTTTATTAATCATGTTGATATAAACGGTGTGATTGACTATTAACTTCAGTGGTACTAGGATCAATTCCGTATAATTTTACCAAAACTCTAAAAATTATTGCTGCACTTCTTTACAGTTTCTTATTATAGAAAGTAAAAACATGGCGAGAATCAACCTAAGTATGTAAATTTCTTGTCATTTAGCTCTTAGTAAAGTCTACACCCCCAAATTCAAGGCTAAAGTTCTGACTACAAACCTCTAATTATTTACGCCAACTTACTCATGAGATGTAGAAGCATTTTTCGGGGTTTATCTTCTTGTTTACTTGATTTATAAAAGTTAAAAATATTCATCCTCTAGGGAAAAATAGTTACTTACTGCGGATAATTTTGAAGTTAATTGTAGATTTGTAGTTTTCAACTCAAAGTTGGGCAATATGAATTAATGAGATTCACTTTATTGATTTAGGGGTAAATCAACAAAACTATGACTGGTGATCTGATTACTATTGATAAAAATGCTTATAACTCGCTTCAACAAGAGCTAATAGAACTGCGTCAGCGAGAAATCCGTAATAACCTGAAACATAGCCAAGAACAAATAAGCTTATTTATAGAGTATACACCAGCCGCGATCGCTATATTTGATTGTCAAATGCGATACTTGCTAGTAAGTCGGCGTTGGCGGGAAGATTACGGTTTAGGGGATGAAAATATTATTGGGCGTTCTCATTATGAAGTTTTCCCAAATCTTCCCCAGAATTGGCGGGAAATTCATCAACGCTGTTTGCTGGGAGCAGTTGAAAAATGTGATGAAGATACTTTTTTACGTATTGATGGCAAGAATGAGTGGCTGAAATGGGAAATACATCCTTGGTACAAAGACTCTGAGGAAGTCAGTGGTATCATCATGTTTACAGAAGTAATTACTACTCGTAAACAAACAGAACTTGCTCTGGCAAATTATGAACGACGTTTCCAAGACATTGCGGCTAATGTGCCTGGGGCAATTTTCCAGTTCACAATGCGTAATCATGTGTGGGTAGTAGACTACATGAGCGATTTTATTTGGGAACTTGCAGGTATAACCGCAGAGGAAATAACTAAGGATGTGAATAAATTTCTTGAGCGGATACATCCAGAAGATTTTAAAACCTGTATTGCTTCAGTAGTAGATGTAGTAGAAAATCCTCATCCCTGGCATTATGAGGGGCGATTAGTCAAGCCTAACGGCGAAATTATTTGGTGGAAAGGAGATTCAACTCCTATTCGTAATGAACAAGGAGAGATAATTTTCTGCGGAGTATTGTTAAATATTACTGAGATTAAGCAAAAAGAAGCAGAACTCCAACAACTGAATGAGGAGCTAGAAGCCAGAGTTGAGGAGCGAACTGCCGCTTTACTGCAAGCTGAAGCTAGGTGGCAAAGACTAGCTGATAATGTACCAGGAATGCTGTATGAATTTCGTCGTGATGTGGATGGCATCATGTCCTTTCCTTTTGTTTCTTCGGGATGTCAAAAAATTTTGGGACTACAAGTGGATGGCATCATGTCCTTTCCTTTTGTTTCTTCGGGATGTCAAAAAATTTTGGGACTACAACCAGAAGATATTAAAAAAGATGCAGCATTAGGTTTTCAGAATATTCACTCTGAAGATTTTCCAGGGTTTCAGTCAGCAGTGCTTGACTCTGCTCAAACTCTACAAAACTTTGAATATGAGTGGCGGACTCTCACTGGTTCCGGGGATTACAAATGGATTAAGGCCATTTCTCGCCCAGAACGGCAATCAGGGGGTGAAACTATTTGGTATGGCTGTTTTGTCGATATTCATGCGCGTAAACAAGCAGAACAAAAACTTGAGGAACAAGCACAGTTTTTACAAAGTATTTGGGAAGGTGTAGATTACGGAATTTTTGTTTTAGAAGTTCTCAATCAAGGGGAAGAATTTCGTTACATCAAGATTAATCCCACTATGTTGAGAATCAGTCCTATGCCTTTAGATTTATTTCCAGGAAAAATCATGGCAGAGGCACTACCTGCTGAAATGGCGGATGTTTATCGTCATTATTATAGGGAATGTGTTCAGTCTCGCAAAAGCATATTTTTTGAAGAGTCTTTTTCTGTTAATGGTCAAGAAACTTGGTGGTTGTTGAATGTTACACCTCTATTGAATAGTGCTTCCCAAGTGCATCAGCTTGTAGTGACGGTGACAGATATTACAGAACGCAAGCAAGCTGAAAGAGATCGACAAATGTTTGTTGCGTTAGTTGAAAATTGTAGTGATTTAATTGGTTGTGCTTCTCTGGAAGGACAATCTTTATTTGTGAATGAAGCCGGACTGAAGCTGGTGGGTATTGAAAATCCAGAAGATGTTCAACAATTCCAAATTATTGATTATCTTGTTCCTGAAGATAGAGAAGATATGCAGCAGCGAATTTTACCCATTGTCATGGAGCATGGTTTATGGCAAGGTGAATATCGCTTGAGAAATTTTCAGACTGGAGAAGCTATCCCGGCGGATTTTAACATATTTTTAGTGAAAAATTCTGATACTGGTGAGGCTTGGTGTTTGGCATCGGTAACACGTGATATTAGAGAACGGAAACAAGCTGAAATCAAATTACAGCAACAAACAGAAAATTTAGAAAATACTCTATACCAACTGCAAAACACCCAGAAATGTTGAATCTCGTTACAAAACTTTACATATTCAGGTATAGTAGTTT
>NZ_CAWUOL010000168.1:0-3732 GCF_963923915.1 Nodularia chucula CCY0103
ATCCAAGGATGGAGTGAAGTTCCTAAAGGTTTGGCTCTGTTCGATAATATATTAGCTTTTGAGAATTATCCTGTAGATCCTTCGGTGCAAGAGAGGGATATAAATTTTGAGATAGAGGACTTTCATGGCTTTGAAAGAACTAACTATCCTGTAACTCTAACTGTGATTCCAGGTAAGGAGTTATTACTCAAGATTAGTTACAGTTACGATGATCGCGATCGCTCCGATACCGTTACCCGAATGCTAGGACATTTGCAGACTTTGCTAGAGGGTATGGTTAATAATCCACAGCAGCGCCTTTGTCAATTGTCGCTCTTAACGGAAACTGAACGGCATCAGTTGCTTGTAGAGTGGAATAATACAGAAGTTGAATATCCTCAACAGCAATGTATTCATGAATTATTTGAAACGCAGGTAGAAAAAACACCTGATGCCGTTGCTGTAGTGTTTGAAAATGAACAGCTAACCTATAGGGAGCTAAATGCTAGAGCCAATCAATTGGCGCATTATTTACAAAAGCTAGGAGTCGAACCAGAGGTATTAGTCGGGATTTGTGTAGAGCGATCGCTTGAGATGGTGATTGGACTATTAGCCATTCTCAAAGCAGGTGGTGCTTATGTACCCTTAGACCCTAACTATCCCCAAGAACGCTTGGCGTATATGTTAGCAGATTCTCAACCAGTCTTATTGTTAACACAAAAGTATTTAGTAGAAAAAATATCAATTTACAAAACTAAAGTCATTTGCATCGATAGCGATTGGGGACTAATTGCCGATGAAAACACACAAAATATTGTGTGTAAATTTACTGTAGACAACCTTGCTTATGTCATTTATACCTCTGGTTCTACAGGCCAACCCAAGGGAGTCATGCTTCCGCATCGCGCAATTTGCAATCATATGTTGTGGATGCAATCAGAATTTCCCCTTACTAGAACAGATAAAGTCCTGCAAAAAACTCCCTTTAGCTTTGATGCTTCAGTTTGGGAGTTTTACGCACCTTTGTTGGTTGGAGCGCAATTGGTTATAGCTCGACCAGGGGGACATCAGGATAGTAATTATCTAATTCAGGTAATCATTGAGCAGCAAATTACTATTCTTCAGCTTGTCCCATCATTGCTGCAAATGCTCTTAGCTGTTGGCGGTATCGAGAATTGTCAATCTCTCAAACGAGTCTTTTGCGGGGGTCAAACTTTGCCTGTTGCCTTTCAAGAACGCTTCTTTGCTCATTTAGATGCAGAATTGCATAATCTTTATGGTCCAACTGAAACTTGTATCGATGTAACATCATGGATTTGTCAGCGCGGTATTAATCAACAAGTTGTTCCTATTGGTCGCCCAATTGCCAACATCCAGATTTATCTACTTGATCAATATCTAAATCCTGTTGCTGTAAGTATACCTGGTGAAATTTATATTGGTGGTGTGGGAGTAGGTAGGGGTTATTATTTACGCCCAGACTTGACTGCCGAAAAATTTATTCCAAATCCTTACACAAACATAGCAGGTGAACGATTGTACAAAACAGGAGATTTAGCCCGCTATCTGTCGAATGGAGAAATAGAATACATTGGTCGCATGGATGATCAAGTAAAAATTCGAGGTTTCCGGATTGAACTCAAAGAGATTGAGGCTATCATCATTCAACATCCAGAAGTCCGACAAGTTGTAGTTGTAGTACGCTCAGATTTAGGGGATTCTCAAAGGATAGTCGCCTATGTAGTTCCAGAACAAGAACAAACACTGATAATCCCTGAACTACGGAACTTCCTGGAGTCGAAATTACCAAACTACATGGTACCAGCAACTTTTGTGACATTAGAAACACTCCCGCTTACACCTAATGGCAAAGTTGACCGTAAGGCATTACCTGCACCTGATACAGTACGTCCAGAACTGGAAAAAGCTTTCATTGCACCTCAAACGATTGTTGAAAAACAATTGGCTATTATCTGGAGACAGGTACTAGGTTTAGCAGAAATAGGTATAAACGACAATTTTTTTGAGTTAGGTGGAGATTCTATCCTCAGTCTTCAAATAATATCCAAAGCTAACCAAGCAGGGCTACACCTAACTCCTAAGCAATTATTTCAATATCAAACTATAGCTCAACTGGCAAATGTAGCTGGCACAACTGAGAAAATTTCAGCAGAACAAAACCTAGTTACTGGTTCGCTAGAACTAACACCTATTCAGCACTGGTTTTTTGAACAAGAGCAACCAGAACCACACCACTGGAATCAGGCAGTAATGCTAGAAGTCAAACAGCACCTTAACCCTGTGGCTTTAGAAAAGATATTACAAACTTTACAAAAGCATCATGATGCGCTACGTTCACGATTTATCAAAGAGGAATTTGGCTTTCAGGCAGTGGTAACTGGTGATCATTCAGTGACATCAACCTATTTAGACTTGTCAGCATTACCGCCAGAAAAACAAGTGGCACAGATGGAAGCAATGTCGATTCAGCTACAAGCCAGCTTGAATTTGACAGAGGGTCCATTATTTCGAGTTGCTCTTTTTGATCTCGGTGCCAATCAATCGAGTCGCTTGCTTTGGGTGATACATCACTTAGTAGTTGATGGAGTTTCTTGGCGAATTTTAATTGAAGATTTTCAAACAGCTCACCAGCAAATTTGTCAAAACAAAGCAATACAGTTACCCCCGAAAACAACTTCTGTCAAACAGTGGTCTAATTATTTACAAAAATATGCCCAATTGCCTGCATTGGGTTTAGAGCTAGAATACTGGCTGACAATAGAGCAGCAACTTGTTAAGCCTATTCCTTTAGATTTTAGGTATGAGAACAATTTAGAAGCATCAGCTTGTACTTTGACTGTATCGTTGACTGAAGAAGAAACTCAAGTTTTATTGCAACAGGTGCCAGCAGTTTATCAGACGCAAATTAATGATGTGTTGTTAACTGCGCTTGTGCAAACATTTAGCCAATGGACAGGAGAAACTTCATTACTAATTGACTTAGAAGGGCATGGTCGAGAAGAACTGTTCGAGGATGTAGATTTATCAAGGACTGTGGGCTGGTTCACAACTATCTTCCCTGTACATCTGAGTTTGGAAAACACTTTCGACTCGCCAGGAAAAGTCCTCAAATCAATTAAAGAGCAGCTAAGAGCGATTCCAAATCGAGGTATTGGTTATGGAGTGTTGCGATATCTCAGTGGAGATCAGGAAATTAGGGAACGATTTAGTCGTTTGCCAAAAGCTGAAGTTGTGTTTAATTATCTAGGACAGTTTGACCAAGTTTTAGCACAATCGTCTTTATTGAGCTTTGCCCAGGAATCGAGTGGTCCTCACCATAGTTTACAAAGCAAACGAACTTACTTACTGGAAATTAACGGTGGGATTTCTCAAGGACACCTGCAAATGAACTGGAATTATAGCAATCAGTTACATCGGCAATCTACGGTTGAAACTCTGGCTCAAATATTTATCGAAGCATTGAGATCGCTGATTACTCATTGCCAATCTTCTGATGCAGGAGGTTTTACCCCCTCCGATTTTTCCGAATTTAACCAAAGCCAATGGGATCAAACCGATCTCGATGCCATTACGGCTGACATGGGCGTAAAAAACAAAAACATTGAAGATTTTTATCCCCTCTCGCCGATGCAGCAGGGCATTCTCTACCATAGTCTTGCAGCCCCCAAATCTGGCACTTACTTTGAACAATTTAGTTGGAATCTCCACGGATCTCTCAACATTAGAGCATTC
>NZ_CAWUOL010000169.1:0-3555 GCF_963923915.1 Nodularia chucula CCY0103
TTGCTTTTGTTCTTTATTATACCTTATTGTTTATATTAAGGATATGTCTAATACAATTGTCGAAACTGATGCGGTGAGTCAGATTGATTGGGCGATCGCTGATTTGGTACAATTGCTGTCTCAGGTAGATATGGGCAGTATTTTAGAAAATTTTGGGCAGCGCACTCGGCAAGAAGACCCAGTTGTACATTTTTATGAGACATTTTTGTCAGCCTATAATGCCGCTTTGCGAAAAAGTCGTGGTGTTTATTACACACCAGAGCCTGTGGTGTCCTTTATTGTCCGCTCTGTGGATGCAATTCTCAAAGATAAATTTGATTTACCGTTAGGTTTAGCAGATAACGCTAAAGATCCAGTCACACAAAAACCGAGAGTGCAAATTCTTGATCCAGCAACAGGCACAGGCACGTTTTTGTATGAAGTAGTAAAGCAGATTTATCGCAACTTAGAAGAAATTGGCATGGCGAATCAGTGGGATAGCTATGTGCAAGAAAATTTGCTAAATCGCTTGTTTGGTTTTGAGTTGCTAATGGCTCCTTATGCCATTGCTCACCTGAAACTGGGTCTGCAACTTAAGGAACTAGGCTATCAATTTAAAGGCAAACAGCGATTAGGAATTTATCTCACAAATACACTAGATGAAGCACAGAAAAAATCAGAACTTTTATTTGGTCAGTTTGTGGCACAGGAAGCAAACGAAGCCGCAACAGTGAAGCGAGATACACCTGTAATGGTAGTGTTGGGTAATCCTCCCTATTCAGGACATTCAGCAAATAAAAGCGAGTGGATAGCAGGTTTAGTTAAAGATTATTACTATGTGGATGGTATGCCATTAGGAGAAAAAAATCCTAAATGGTTGCAGGATGACTATGTAAAATTTATTCGCTTTGGTCAATGGCGAATTGATCGCACAGGTTCTGGTATCCTGGCATTTATTACTAATCATGGCTACCTGGATAATCCCACATTTCGGGGAATGCGCCAGAGTTTAGAGAAGACTTTTGACGACATTTATCTGATGGATCTGCATGGTAACAGCAAGAAAAAAGAAGTTTCCCCAGATGGTTCACCTGATAAAAATGTATTTGATATTCAACAAGGGGTGGCTGTGGCTATTATGGTGAAATATCCCAAGGAGAAACCAGTATGAAACGAGTTCAACAATTTACTGCAATTATTGAGCGTGAAGGTGATGGTTATGTATCATTGTGTCCAGAATTAGACATTGCCAGTCAGGGGGATTCTGTAGAGGAAGCAAAAAATAATTTGCTGGAAGCGTTGCAACTATTTTTTGAAGTAGCAGATCCTTCAGAAATCGAGAATCGCTTACATACAGAAGTGTTTGTAACCCGATTGGAGGTAGCTATTGGGTAAACTGCGAGTCTTATCAGGTCGAGAAGTCTGCCAAATTCTAGCAGCACATAAATTTGTAGAAGTACGGCAACGTGGTAGCCATATTATCATGCAACTTAAAACTGAAGAAACAACTGTTACTGTGCCTGTTCCTAACTATGCAGAACTAAAAATTGGAACATTGCAATCTATTATTCGCCAATCAGGATTGCCCCGTTATCTTTTTGAGGTTGTCTCATGACTCGAATTTATCACGCTGATTTGTGGGGTTCACGAGAAGATAAATATCGTTTTCTTCAAGAGAATGATGTTACCACAATTCAATGGACAGAAATCTTTCCCAAGTCACCATTTTATCTTTTTGTCGCACAGGATAAAGATTTATTTACTGAGTATGAAACGGGCTGGAAAATTAC
This sequence comes from Nodularia chucula CCY0103, assembly GCF_963923915.1. Classification (NCBI taxonomy): domain Bacteria; kingdom Bacillati; phylum Cyanobacteriota; class Cyanophyceae; order Nostocales; family Nodulariaceae; genus Nodularia; species Nodularia chucula. Next base: position 1,770 of record NZ_CAWUOL010000169.1, read on the forward strand.
AGAGATCATGCCTACTAATACTCTTGGTTTTCAAACCCATAGAGATCATTTCGCAATTGATTTCGACCGTGAGTATCTCTACCAAAAATTCAAGGAATTTAGAGATGTAAAGTTATCGGATTACGAAATTAAAAATAAACATCAAATAAAAGATAACAGAGACTGGAAGGTTGAAAATGCAAGAAAACAAATCCGTCTTGACAATGACTGGGAACAGTGGCTACTAGTTTGTCTTTATCGACCTTTTGATTGGCGGCATTGTTACTTTAGTACAATTGCAATGGATTATCCCAGATATGTATTACAACACAGCATGACTAAAGAAAATTTATCATTGCTTTGTTCAAGGCAACAAGCTACTCTTGGGTTTCATCATGTCTGGTGTACAGATGTTCCAGCGAATGACTGTGTAATATCAACAACTAGCAGAGAGGCTAATCAGGTTTTCCCACTTTACATTTATCCTGATACCAGAAATCAACAAAGCAATTTATTTATGGAAAAATCGCTTAATCTTTCTTCAAATTTTATCACAGCAATTCGTGAAAAACTGGGCTATATTCCTACCCCAGAAGCAATCTTTTATTACATTTACGCTATCTTCCACAGCCCCACCTATCGCCAACGCTACGCCGAATTTCTCAAAATCGACTTTCCCCGCGTGCCATTAACCAGTAACAATCAGCTATTCCAAGACTTGGGTGTAAAAGGTAAAGAATTAGTGGATTTGCACTTGATGAAATCGAAAAAACTCAATCAGCTAATGACTAAAATGGCTGGTGATGGCGATAATGGCGTTACAGAAGTTACCTACAAACTAACAGAACAGCGAATTTATATCAACAAAACCCGCTATTTTGAAGGCATTCCCCCTGAAGTTTGGGAATTTAAGATTGGTGGTTATCAGGTATTAGACAAATGGCTAAAAGACCGTAAAAAAGCCAAACTCACCCTATCTTTTGATGATGTGCTGCACTATCACAAGGTTGTGGTTGCTCTCAAAGAAACTATGCAGATAATGGAAGATATTGATCAACTAATTCCCAGTTTCCCAATTGAGTAAAATTTAAACATATCCCATATCTAATTGCCCAGGCGTTATAATTATTTTAGTCTCTATTTATGGAAAAATAACCATGAGTTTAGTCATTTCTGATGAGATTATCCAAGCAAGTGGATTATCAGAACAAGAATTAATTCTAGAAGTGATTATCCTTTTATTTCAGAAAAATAATATTAGTATTGGTAAAGCATCTCAACTAGCTCAAATGCCTTTATTGCAATTTCAAAATGAATTAGCTCAGAGAAATATTACTATTCATTATGATGAAAGTGACTTGGAAGTTGATTTGCAAAATTTGGGTATGATGGAATAATTATGCCAATAGTTAGCAATACCTCACCTCTTACTAATTTAGCTGCTATAGGCAAAATTGATTTATTAGAACAACTTTATGGGGAAATTATTATCCCATCAGCAGTTTTTCAAGAATTAACCGCATGGGGAGATTCTATACCAGGATCTAAAGAAGTTAAGACATTAAATTAGATTCAAGTTCAACCAATTAATGATAATAGTTTAGTAGATTTATTAAAAACTAAATTAGATCCAGGTGAGTCTTCAGCAATCACTTTAGCCTTAGAATTAAACGCAGATTGGTTGATTATCTACGAACAACTGGGCAGAAAAATCGCAATTGGATACGGCTTAAAAATTACCGGGATTTTAGGTCAGGGTTAGCGCGTCTCAAACCCTATTGACAGTGGGATTCTAGGAGAGGATTGA
>NZ_CAWUOL010000170.1:0-3234 GCF_963923915.1 Nodularia chucula CCY0103
ACCATATTTTGGGTTATTTTTATCACCTCTTTCTTAACATTCAACACTTCTGGGTAATTGTCTCAGGTTAGTGTTTATATATCCTGGGAGATAAGGGTTAGTTATTCCATTAGCAAGACGTTATTAAATTTCCTACTCTTTAAAGTTAACCCAGGAACTGTGAATAATTCTGGTAATTGCTACTGGAAAATGGCGGAAGTTAACTAGAAAATTACCAAATTTTATAAATTACCTGTACTTTGATTTAGGAAAACTATTATGACCACACAGGAACAATTGTACCAATGGCATGAACTGGCGCAACAGTTGCGTGTCGATAGTATTCGCATGACTACTATTGCAGGTTCTGGTCATCCGACTTCTTCTATGTCGCCTGCGGATTTGATGGCGATTTTATTGGCTAAATATCTGCGGTATGATTTCGATAATCCCGATCATCCAAATAATGATCGGTTGATTTTTTCTAAGGGTCACGCTGCACCTCTATTATACAGTATGTATAAGGCTGCTGGTGTAATTACTGATGAGGAGTTGCGATCGCTGCGACATTTTGGTAGCCGTTTAGAAGGTCATCCCACTCCGCTTTTACCTTGGGTGGATGTGGCTACTGGTTCTCTGGGACAAGGTTTACCCATTGGTGTGGGGATAGCTTTAGCAGGTAAATATTTAGACCAATTACCTTATCATACCTGGGTGTTATTGGGTGATAGTGAAACTGCTGAAGGTTCTGTGTGGGAGGCTTTTGACCATGCTGCACACTATACTCTAGATAATCTGATAGCCATTCTTGATGTTAACCGCCTGGGTCAACGGGGTCAAACTGAGTTGGGTTGGAATACCCAAGCCTATGCTAACCGGGCGAGGGCTTTTGGTTGGCAAGCGATGGAAATTGATGGTCATGATTTAACCCAGATAGATCAAGCATACAGTGCGGCGCTGACTGTGAACGATCGCCCCACGGTAATTATCGCCCGCACGAAAAAAGGTAAAGGTGTCACAGGTTTAGAAGATTTGGGGGGTTGGCATGGAAAAGCGCTGCAACCAGAGGATGAACAACGGGCGATCGCCGAGTTAGGTGGTACAAGACAAATTATAATTTCAGTGGATACACCTGAACCAGGAACACCAGCTAGTCTGGGAAATCCTCAACCCTTGCAACTCCCCACCTATCACAAAGGGGCAAAAGTCGCCACCCGTCGCGCTTATGGTGATGCTTTAGTGGCATTAGGCGCAGCAGAACCCCAGGTAATTGCTTTGGATGCAGAGGTAAGTAATTCTACTTACGCTGAAGACTTTGCCGAAGCCTATCCGGAGCGCTATTTTGAAATGTATATTGCCGAACAGCAAATGATAGCTGCGGCTGTCGGGTTGCAGGTGAGAGAATACAAACCCTTTGCTTCCACCTTTGCGGCTTTTTTAACTCGTGGTTACGACTTTGTGCGGATGGCGGCGGTATCTCGTGCCAATATTAAATTGGTGGGTTCTCATGCTGGGGTATCCATTGGCCAGGATGGGGCTTCTCAGATGGCTTTGGAAGATTTAGCTGCATTTCGGGCTGTGTGGAGTAGTACGGTATTGTATCCCTGTGATGCAAATCAAACAGCGCAATTAGTCGCCCAAATGTGCGATCGCAATGGGATTGTTTACCTCCGCACCACCAGAGAAAGTACCTCTGTAATTTATGATGCTGATGAAGATTTTACCATAGGTGGTAGCAAAATTATTCACAGTTCCCCACAGGATCAAGCCACGGTAATTGCGGCGGGGATTACTGTACATGAAGCCATGAAAGCTTATGACAGACTGAAAAAGGCAGGTATCATCATCCGCCTCATTGATGCTTACTCAGTTAAACCCATTGATGTGCAGACATTGCATCAAGCAGCAAAGGATACCAAAGGTAATTTAGTAGTTGTGGAAGATCACTGGTTAGAAGGGGGACTAGGTGCGGCAGTGCTAGATGTGTTTGCGGGTACTAAAAATACTCCTATTTATGCAGGTTCGCCACTGCGATTAATTAAATTAGCGGTGCGAGATATGCCCAGTTCCGGCACACCAGCAGAACTACTTCATGCTGCCCAAATTGATGCTGATGCTATTGTGAAAGCGGTGAAATCCCAAGTGAGACAGCCAGTGGGAGTATAAGGATTAATTTCTAATTACTTCTAGGGATAGGAGTTAATACCAAAAGTCACAGTTACCTTAGAAATTACTGTAATTTGGAGTCAACAAAATGCCTGACAAATATCACACTGGAACTCAAGACGAACACTTTAATTTAATTAGTGTATTATACCATGCTCTCCAATGTTCTGCTTGCTGTGAAACCTATCTTAACGATGCCCAACAAGCAAGTGATCGTGATTTAACTCAATTTTTTCAAGATGTGAAAAGCCAAAACCAAAACTTAGCAGAACGAGCCAAACAACTATTAGCACAGCGCACTGAGCAACTTGTAGCTCATTAGGTATTTTTTAAGAATACGAACCGCCAAGACGCAAAGAACGCCAAGGGGGAAAAGCTCTGGGTTACTTTGCGTTTTCGTCTGCGCCCCTCTGCGTTAAAAAAATCTTAAAATAAAATGTCCTCCAGAAAGTGGTTTTAACTACCCTAAAAAACATCCTCTAAGATAAACTGAGACTAGGGAAAGTTATCAAATCACAAAATAGGAGACGTAATGCGCCCAGAATCAGTAAAAGTCATATTATGGGAAGAAAAGCAAAAAGATTATGTGAAAAAATTCTATGATCTGCAATTTATTCCCAGAGTTGATGAAGAAATTTATCTAAATAAGGAAAATTGGCGCGTCACTAGGGTTGAGCATGATGTGGAAGTTAGCGAGGTTAATATCTATATGGAATTAATTAAAAAAGTGAAGACAGAAAAATTATCTAATTCCTAGATAAATACTCAGAGAGAGCGCTGTTTCTACTCAGAAATTATGGGGATTTACCAAACAGGGAATACAACAACTTGTCCATTTTACCAAGCTACCATTTTTCCCGATTCTCCATTACCTAACAAATCTACTGCCGCTTTACCAAGTCTTAGTAGTAGAATATCACCATCCCCAAACCGATAAACAATAAATTTTAGCAGTAGGTCGTCTTGGTAAACTCCATGGTACAGATACCGGATAATTTGCCATTGTGGTATGCGATCGCCATCAAAGTCAAGGCATACAGGGTCAGCGCATCTCAAACCCTGTTGACAAGAGGACTTGCCTAATCAGCA
>NZ_CAWUOL010000171.1:0-3069 GCF_963923915.1 Nodularia chucula CCY0103
TCCTCATAAAGTCCCCTCCCCTAGTAGTTTACTTCTACTTGTGTGTACACCGTAGTACAGGAGGAGGGGAGGGGTTCTTTTTATGCAACTTCAGATTAATTTGGTCAAAAAATAGACAAATTTAATGATTCCAGATGTCTAATTAACTCCTCGCAACTTACGAGTATTGTCTACCAAACTCTGAGCAAACTTATCAAATCTTTCCGAGAGTTTTTCATCTACCAGCTTTCCTTCAGGACTAAAAGCACTCCAGGCTTGTCCAATAGCAATTTGCTCTGGTATTACCCAGCCATGTACCCATCTGATAATTAGCCGTAAATCATTCAGTGCGTTACTATTAACCTGACCACCTAATACACTGACCAATCCTGTAACCTTATCAGAAAGTTCATCAAAACTCATTAAATCCAAAGTATTTTTTAAAACACCACTCACACCGCCATGATATTCTGGTGTTGCTAAAATTAACCCATCAGCACCACTGACGGTATCCCGTAAAAGTTGAACATCTGGGTATGCTGAATAATCTTTACCACCATCACAAAATGGTAAATTTAACTGCCGCAAATCTAAAATTTCCACCTTTGCGCCCAGGGCTTCTACCCGTTGTGCTGCTATTTTTAAAGCAATCTGGGTGTAGGAATCAGGTCTTAAACTACCACCAAATCCAACAATTTTTACCATAATTCACCCATCAACTAAATTTTTTGTGACACCACCAAGATATTTAAAAGGCGGAGTCATTACGATTTTATATTAGCTATTTATATTTTTATCGTCAATCAACATAGTCATTTCCAGAGACAGGGGAGTAGAGGCGAGACTGGAACAAAACTTGTATTCCGTCCCAGAAGGAAGGGGCTTGTCCTCCTACTTCTTCTGTCAATTCTTCCTGACTGGTGGGTAAATAATTGGGGAATTATTGAATGAGAAAGCAGACAAACTGGGGAATAGCTTTATCTAGAAGTTAGACTAGATGAGAAAATAGTGATTTCCAGTTATAGCAATTTTTGCTAGAAGAATAGGCAAAAAACCAGACCTAATGGACTGATGCCACTAGACAAAGGGTAATTATTATGCAAAATTTCGGGAAAAAGACATTGATAAAACAGCGTACAGCCGCTCTAGCAGCTAGTTTACTAATGTTGCCTGGTCTATTCATGGGTAATCCAGCCTCAGCGCAAAGAGCAGAGCGCCAATCGTTAAGTTATGGTGAGTTACTGACTAAATCTAAGCAAGGAGAAGTCAGAAAAGTAGAAATTGATGAAACTCAACAGATGGCTAGAGTTTATCTGAAGGGAGACAAGCCAGATGCAGCACCAATGGAAGTCAGGCTGTTGAACCAAAACTCTGAGTTAATTAACACTCTCAAAGCACAAAATGTTGACTTTGGCCGGGTTTCCTCTGCTAACAGCCGAGTAGCTCTAGGACTGTTGATGAACCTACTGTGGATTGTACCACTGGCAGCTTTAATGTTATTATTTCTCCGGCGCTCCACTAATGCCTCTAACCAAGCGTTAAACTTTGGCAAATCTCGCGCTCGTTTTCAAATGGAGGCGAAAACAGGTGTCAAGTTTGAAGATGTAGCTGGGGTAGAAGAAGCAAAAGAGGAATTAGGGGAAGTTGTCACCTTTTTGAAGCAGCCAGAAAGATTTACGGCTGTAGGCGCACGCATTCCTAAAGGTGTTTTATTAATTGGACCTCCTGGTACTGGTAAAACTTTACTAGCAAAGGCGATCGCCGGGGAAGCCGGCGTACCTTTCTTTAGCATTTCCGGCTCAGAATTTGTGGAAATGTTTGTGGGTGTAGGTGCATCCCGTGTCCGGGACTTGTTTAAAAAAGCCAAAGACAACGCCCCATGCTTAATATTTATCGACGAAATCGATGCTGTGGGACGACAACGGGGTACTGGTATCGGTGGTGGTAACGATGAGAGAGAACAAACTCTCAACCAGCTGCTGACTGAAATGGATGGTTTTGAGGGGAATACAGGGATTATTATTATTGCAGCCACTAACCGCCCTGATGTTTTAGATGCAGCATTGCTAAGACCAGGACGCTTTGATAGGCAAGTAATGGTTGATGCACCAGACTTAAAGGGAAGGGCAGAAATCTTGTCAGTCCATGCACGTAATAAGAAACTTGATTCTACCGTATCTTTAGATGCGATCGCCCGACGCACACCCGGTTTCACAGGTGCAGATTTAGCCAACTTACTCAACGAAGCCGCCATTCTCACAGCTCGCAGACGCAAAGACGCAATTAGCATCCTAGAAATTGATCATGCCATAGATAGAGTCGTGGCTGGTATGGAAGGCACAGCCTTAGTGGATAGCAAAAACAAGCGCTTAATAGCCTACCACGAAGTCGGACACGCCTTAATTGGCACATTACTCAAAGAACATGACCCAGTGCAGAAAGTCACACTTATCCCACGGGGTCAAGCACTAGGATTAACTTGGTTCACCCCCAACGAAGAACAAGGTTTAATTTCTCGCTCTCAAATCAGAGCCAAAATTACCTCTACTTTAGGTGGTCGCGCCGCCGAAGAAATTGTATTTGGTCAGCCCGAAGTTACCACAGGTGCAAGTAATGACTTACAACACGTCACAAACATGGCTCGGCAAATGGTGACACGGTTTGGGATGTCTGAATTAGGTTTATTGTCCTTGGATACTCAGAACAACGAAGTATTTTTAGGACGGGACTGGATGAATAAAACAGAGTATTCCGAAAAAATTGCCGCTAAAATTGATTCCCAAGTCCGGGAAATTATTAACAATTGCTACCTACAAGCAAAAGAACTACTGGAAAATAACCGCGCCGCTTTGGAATATTTAGTGGATTTGTTAACAGACGAAGAAACCATTGAAGGTGAAAAATTCCGGGAAATTGTCGCCCAATACACCCAACAAGTGAAGGATGAAACACTAGCCGTATCTCATTAGTAAGAAAAACTCAGCTCGCCCACGCGGGCTGAAAATTATTTTTAGCCACTAAATTTATAAATAATGTCTAGGAGTTACGCATTGACAGAATAACAAAATAGTGAATTGATAAATATAGGTC
>NZ_CAWUOL010000172.1:0-2911 GCF_963923915.1 Nodularia chucula CCY0103
CACCCGTGCATTGTGTAGCGAGTACCCCCGCACGGAAACACCCTGTACAAATTACCGAAGCCTTTGGCGCTGTTCACAAGTTAGCGGCGCGGTGATTTTCTCATGTCTGCGTTAATAAAAACTAATTACCTACAGGGTCAAGGAGGTGAAGCCTAGACGGAAATCATTTAATTTTTTCGCTGATGCTCTTTTTACGATTAATTGAACACTGAAATATATCTTCCATGTGTTGTAGCCAGTGTTAGCTGACTAACACTGGCATTTTTTACCAAGGAATAAATCATGTACAAACTATGTAGTCCGTGGGCTGTTTACCGTGTAGACACTTTAAACAATATGGTTCTAGCAAGATTTAAAAGGCGTAGTGATGCTTGTCAATATGCCAAGCTCGTACAAGCTAACTCCACATTCAAAATACAGGTAATTTTTGACGTATGACCAAATTTAAAACCATCACCTACAAACGCATCCTCAACTTAGGTAACTATGAATCCAAGCACCTAGAGGCAACTATTGAAATTCCAGAAGGTATAACCGCTCTAGGTGCTGAGGTAGCGTGTTCAGAACTTATGGATTTTGTTGAGTCCAAAATTCGTGAAGATCACTTTAAGTCTATGAACGAAGAAATCACAAAAATTGAGAGTCATATTAAACATCTCCGAAAGACAAGGAAAATTGTAGAATCATTGACTGAATCCGATAACAATCCAGGTGAAGGCGGCGACTTCTAATGACTGACATGAGGGCGATATCACTGGCATCTAAAACCCATGTGCTAATTCATAAACGAGCATTATTTGTGAATAGTCTGACAATATCTCTACTCGCTCGGTGCATAAAAATGAATGTGACAGATCCACGTTTACCCACTGATGAGGATATTGTTAATTATTTTGCAGATATTGCAACTCAGGAAGCACGAAAATTAACTGACCAACAAATCAGTGAAATTACTAAACAAGCGATTACAGAACTCAACCACCAAAATAAAAATTTAGCACCCAGGGCAAAAAATTAACCAAGCATGACAACAAACATCCCCAAACCGATCCTACTTTTTGATGATAATTACATCCTTCTCAGTAAGCGTAGATTTTTTGTAGGAAATGTAACAGTTGTGTTAATGGCTAGATACATTTCGGCACTAGCTAACACATCTCAAGCCAGAGTTTATGAAGATTTTATTGGCAGGGCTAAAGCTCTATCTGAAAATGAAAGCCAGGAATTTATAGATGAATACATCGCTCAATCCATGCTAGATCCAACACCGCCTGAATGAGCTTGGGTAAGACTCCCCAAGCGAAACACCCCCCCTCGGGGTGTCGCGGTATGAGTCCAAATCAGCCCCGCAAAACAGCACAGTTACTTAGGGCTTTAATATTGAATTAAGCTACTGCTTTTTTAATTTCATAAGCTCGGTTAACTGGCTGTAAATACAAATGTGTCTACCCAACATTTGCAGTGTTGGGTATTGCTTTGAGACTGAATCAGGCTCGTTGGCCTTTGGGTGATTCACAAGCGTAATTGACACATATTCACCTAGCGAGAAAAACAGAATGACTAGAGTTGTGGGGCTAGATGTTTCTAAGTCCTGTGTTTCGTGCTGTCTGCTTACAGAAAAACCGAGTAGCCCAAGAGAATTTTACTACGAATGTCGGTTTTATAAGTTCGACACTACCCAAACTGGTTTAACTGGTTTGATGCTATTGCGGCCTGAAATTGCAATCCTTGAACCCACTGGAATGAATTACTCACGGTTTTGGGTGGAACATTTGACCCGCGCCGGGGTTGAGGTGAGGTTTGTTGGTCACAAGCAACTGAGGAATTACCGCGAGAATCACTTGGCATTGCCTGATAAAGATGATGATGCTGACTCGCTGGCACTAGCCTGTTATCAGTTTGATTATGGGAGTGATTTGGGCCGGTTTGTCCGCGTGCGCGATCGCACAATTTCCAGGATGAGGGAATTGGTGCTACGGCTAAATCATCTTTCCAGAATCCAGTCCCCAATCATTAATAGAGTTAGGCAAGATTTGGCGTGGCAGTTCCCAGAAGTGGCCCTGGTTAAGTCAGTTCGGGGTGTTTCTGGAAAAGTTCCCCTACTTTGGGGATGGTTATGTGGGCAGCGCGAAAGTAAAAAGTATGATCTGCTTTACCAAAATACTGCGGGGCTGGGGTTAACCAATTCTGTTAAATTTCACGCCGAACGAATTTGTAGTTTACAAATTGAGGAACAATTAATTGAGGATCAATTGGCTGCAATTCTAGCTGATGAAAGGTTTGCAGCTTATCGTGAGGTTTTCCAGAATTTCAATTTTGGCGATCGCACACAATCTATAATTTTGTCCCAAATTTACCCACTAGAAAATTACTTGGGGGAAGATTCCAAGCCAATTATCAAAATTAGGAAGGGTCGGAAGTCCGGTAAACCCACAAAGCGCCATTTATCACTGAGGAAATTTCAGAAGGCTTTGGGAGTTGCTCCCAGCCAGGAATCAAGCGGTGATATTTCTAAATCTAAAGTTTCTGGTGGTTCTGCACTTTGTCGCCGTGCCTTGTGGCAATGGGTATTTAGTACAGTTGAACCATCCAAGCGCCGGACAAATCCATTACTTGAAGAATTGGGGGAATTTCTGGATACTGAAAAATCCGCAGGTAAGCCAGTTAAATTAATCAGGATGCGTGTAGCTGTTCGTGCCGTGAAACTTCTGTTTAAAATGCTGACCTGATTAGGGTGGTGACTGATAGCCGAAAACTTTTTTGTATCTACTGCAATCGGAATCAGTATGAAGGCTGGGGTGATAACAATAAAATTGTTACAGATACTTTCCCCTGCTTAGAGACAATAAATTGTCTTGCCTTGCATTATATTATTTCAGTCAGTCACCACTATTAATCTACTAGACTGAAA
>NZ_CAWUOL010000173.1:0-2574 GCF_963923915.1 Nodularia chucula CCY0103
AACTTTTTCTGAAACAAGCAAAGATGCTACTAAACTTATTTCTCAAATAGACTCTGAATCTAAAATTAATAAAAATGAGATTATTAAAAAATTATCAGAAATTGAAATAGATGTGAAAATTATTAAAAGTCTAATTTCTAAGTAATTTAAATATGTAATATTTACACACAATGTGTAATACAAAAAAAGGTATCAGTAGAGTAATCTGCTGATATTTGAATATTATCATATAAATGTCTGAAAAGAAGAAAGTTAGTTATGTAGACAGTGCAGTTTACAAACACAGATATAAATCAGGAAGAAGACCTGAACCTCAAAGGTGTCCTGTTATTAAAAGAGATGGCACTCAATGTAAAAATAAAGTAATGCTTGGTTATAAATGTTGTGCATCTCATGGAGGTAAAGCAGCTAAAGCTAGAATCACACATGGTCTACATTCAAAATTAGTTAAACAAGAACACATGAAAGCAATTAAATCACTTTCTGCTAAAGAAAGGAAAGAGTTATTATCTACTGATTACTCTAAGGAAAACTTATTAGACAACAGCATTATGTTAACTGATGCTATGTTATGTCGCCTTATTGAACATCAATCAGAGCTAATAGAAAGATATGATGCAGCAGTACAATTAGCAGTACAATTATCTGCTTCTGCAACTACTTCTTCTTTTAGAGAAGTAGAAGTAATGACTAATAATATCAATGGTTTGAGTAAAGCTATCACTGATATTTCTAAGGTTATTCAAATTCATCAAGCTCAAATTAATGCTACTCTCAAAACTAAAAAAGAATTGAGAGATAAAAATGAAAATGAAGTTACTCTTCAAGCTCTTTATACTCAGCTAAGTGTAGACCCTAAAGAACTTATACAAGATTTAGTTAAAGCATACTTAACCTCTAATCCTGAAGCTAGAGTTGATGATTTATTTGCTCTTAAACCAGCAGATGTAGAAATTCAATATGAGTTGGGGGATGATGATTAATGGATTTAAACTTTATTCCTAGTGATTTAGAAGGTATCCTTAAGTCAGATATATTAAAATATCAATATATTGCTGGGGCTAATGATCCTGTTCTGTTTGTAAAATATTTCTTAGGTGAAAAGGTAAATCTCTACCTAAATGAAATTGAAAGAACACACCCTGAAACAGGTGTATTAGTTAAAGGTCATCCTAAACAAAGACAATGGCTTAAGCAAGCTGTCAATGCTCAAGAAGGGGTACTGAAAGCAGGTAGTAGATCAGGTAAAACTTTTGTTACTGCTCTCATGCACTTATGGTTTTTATTCTATAGGAAAAGACCTACTAGTTCTCCTTTCTATGGTGATCATACTAAAAGATTTCAATCAATTAATTGTGCGCCCTCTTTAAAGCAAGCAAAATTAGTGAAGGATGAAATAATCAATCTAGTTAATGATAGCCCTTTCCTGACCAGCATAGGGTTCATTAAGCACATTTCTGATGGACAGCAACCTTTTATAGAAACCTGTTTCAACAGCATTATTTGGTTTCAAGCTACTGTTCAAAGAGGTAGATTTATTCTTGGTTTCTATCTTGATGTAGCCACCTTAGATGAAGCTGCTAGTGAATATGCTTTGGAGCATTTAAGAATGAAAATACTTAATGTCAGGGGTACTGAAGTTAGTGGACGTAAGTATTTTATCAGCACTCCACAAGGGGAAGGAGACACTGCTGGTCAAGGTGCTATTTACTTTAGGAAAATGTGGACTGAGTTTAAGCAAAGAAGACTTAAACAAGATAACTCAGTAGTCATTGCTGAGTTTAGTCAGTTTGATAACCCGTGTAACCCTGAAGAAACAATCAGGTCAAATATGGTTAACATGACTCAAGCTCAAGTCAGAGAAGAAGTCTTTGGTAAGTTTGCTAACTATGGTTCTACTTTCTTTGCTGGTAGCTATTTAGACAAAGCTGTTGAAAATGGTGAAAAGCATACTTGTTTCTTCCCTTATGATGACCCAGTTACAGGTCACTGTTTGCCTGAACATGGTGCTAGTTTAGAATTCCCATATCTGCCTAAAGGTGGACCAAATTCACAGTTCTTTACAGGGGTGGATGTTGCAGGATCTACTAATGGTGACAGCACTGTTTTGATCACATTACAGTTTATTGACAGAGAACTAAGAATTGTTGCTTTTGAAAGAATTAGCAAGACTCCTCTGTTTGATCAAAATGGGGTTATAGAAAGGATTAAACGTAGGTTAGCCCAATTCCCTGGTGACTTGTATTATGATGCCACAGCGCTTGCAGGACAGTACCTAAAAGAGTCATTAGAAAAGGAGTTACCTGCTGCTGATGCTGAGTTATGTATACCTATCAATAGCACAAGAAAGCCAGGAAAAAATCAAAAACATAACCACAAAACTTTAATGCTCAGTAATCTTGCTGGGTGTGTTGAAAAAGCTAAATTGGTAATTCCTTATGATGAGCAGGATAGACTGAAACAGCTTAAGACTGAGCTAAGGTTTTATAAATTGGATGATTCTGGTTTGGCTACTGATTGTGTTATGGCACTGGCTTTGGCTGCTTATGCTTGGAAAAGAAGAAGGAATACTAA
>NZ_CAWUOL010000174.1:0-2571 GCF_963923915.1 Nodularia chucula CCY0103
CTAGTTCGGACGGATGAAGCAAGAATCCTCATGCCTTTAGGCTGAGGAGTGTCAAGCGGGAAACATTACCAAGCCTATCGACAAGGACATACTGTTACTGTTCATCAAGAGGATGGAAAAGAAATTGTCCAACGTTTCACCCTGGAAGATGGGGCGATCATGCTTGATCCTGATGTGCGAGAATATTTTCCTGATGCAGAAACTGTCAACCAAGCTTTACGGACATTGATTAGTCTATTTCCCAAAAATCAACAATCAATAACACCTCAGTAATAATCTGAAAATAGCCCATTCTCACGTAGAACAGATGGCACACTTGTTCTGTCGGAGGCAATTAGCAGCCAGTTTACCTATTGGCGGATAATCCTGGGTGGTAGATGTGTTCTAGGTCATCTGGGAGAATGGGGGATTGCCAATTTGATTAAATCAACCTAACAATGAAGGGAAAAGTGCAAAAAAACTGTTACTTAATAACTAGTGACTTTTTGCCAAACATGATTCTGATTGCAGACTAATTGTGATGAATACAGCTAATTTCCCGTGGCTGACAATAATTATTTTGTTACCTGTCGCCGCGTCTCTACTGATTCCCATCATCCCAGATAAAGACGGCAAAACAGTGCGCTGGTATTCCCTGGTTGTGGGGCTAATAGATTTTGCACTCATTGTTTACGCTTTTTCTAATGGTTACGACTTCTCCAATCCAGATTTGCAGATGGTGGAGAGTTACCCCTGGGTTCCCCCACTGGATTTAAATTGGTCAGTAGGGGCTGATGGTTTGTCCATGCCTCTGATTATTTTGACCGGGTTTATTAGCACGCTGGCGATTTTAGCGGCTTGGCCAGTGACATTTAAGCCCAAGCTATTTTTCTTCCTGATTCTGGTGATGTACGGCGGTCAAATTGCCGTGTTCGCTGTTCAGGATATGCTGTTATTTTTCTTGGCGTGGGAACTGGAACTGGTACCGATCTACTTTCTGCTGTCGATTTGGGGAGGCAAAAAGCGACAATATGCAGCGACTAAATTTATTTTATACACCGCCGGTGGGTCGTTGTTTATTTTGCTGTCTGCCCTGACAATGGGATTTTACGGCGATACGGTGACTTTCGATATGCGCGCGATCGCCTTGAAGGATTTCGCCCTCAATTTCCAGCTTTTACTTTATGCTGGCTTTCTGATTGCCTACGCAGTCAAATTACCAATTATTCCCTTGCATACGTGGCTACCAGATGCCCACGGTGAAGCTACAGCCCCCGTGCATATGTTACTAGCAGGGATTCTGTTGAAAATGGGCGGTTACGCCTTGATTCGCATGAATGCCCAAATGCTGCCCGATGCCCATGCTTATTTTGCCCCTGTGTTAGTGATTTTGGGGGTAGTGAATATCATCTACGCCGCCCTGACATCTTTCGCCCAGAGGAACCTCAAGCGGAAAATTGCCTACTCCTCAATTTCTCACATGGGGTTTGTCCTGATTGGGATTGCTTCCTTCACGGATTTAGGATTGAGTGGCGCAGTTTTACAAATGGTTTCCCACGGTTTAATTGGGGCGAGTTTGTTCTTCCTTGTAGGGGCGACTTATGACCGGACACACACCCTCATGTTAGATGAAATGGGTGGTGTTGGTAAGCGGATGAAAAAGATTTTTGCTATGTTCACTACCTGTTCTATGGCTTCTTTAGCATTGCCAGGAATGAGCGGTTTTGTAGCAGAATTAATGATCTTTGTCGGCTTTGCCACCAGCGATGCTTATAGCTCTACTTTTAAAGTTATCGTGGTGTTCTTGATGGCAGTTGGGGTAATTTTAACTCCCATTTATCTGCTGTCGATGTTGCGGGAAATTTTCTATGGTGAAGAAAACGAAGAGTTAGTTTCTCACCAAGCTTTGATTGACGCAGAACCCCGCGAAGTGTTTATCGTTGCTTGTTTGTTAGTACCCATTATTGGGATTGGGTTTTATCCCAAGTTACTGACTCAGATGTACGATGCGACAACTGTACAGTTAACAGCAAGGTTGCGTGATTCTGTACCGACTTTAGCACAGCAAAAAGAAGTGCCTCAGATTTCTTTGAAAGCGCCCGAACTTGTTCGTTAAGTAACGCTAGTTTAAATTAACATTTCGCTGTGAGTGGGTTTTTTAACCCGCTCTTTTTTTGTTATCTAACATCTTGCACCTAGCCCTGGCGATTAGAATATTGCTAACGCAACGCCAAGGGCGAACGGGGCTATACAAACGAAGTCCGCCTACGCGGACTAAAATAAAATCAAGGTCTTCAAGCTGTTATCTGCTATCAGTATAACTTTTGTATTTTTCACTTCACGGTATTACTAGTTACTAGCTATGCCAAGCTTGATAAAAGGCTGGATAAGTCATAATTTTGGCGCAGTGCCAGATAACTTGGTAAGCCTCTTTTGATAAGTGATCTTTTAAAGTCGTGACAACTGTTTTCATCTTCTTAGATTCTGTTAACAACTTTTGTAAAAAATATACCGCTTCCCCACGGGTAGATTCATCGTGAGAATCACGAATTAACTCCACTAAAGCAGTAATAGCAGTGGCATTATTGGGTG
>NZ_CAWUOL010000175.1:0-2513 GCF_963923915.1 Nodularia chucula CCY0103
TCTCCTCTTAACATTGCTTTATACATTTAGGTTTTGCCTCGCCCACCTACTTAGTAGATATCGCACAACTGAAAAATTTCCTTTCAACTCTTTCTTACCTTTGCGCCTTTGCGTGAAACTAATTCATACTTATACAAAAAAATCCCCAATTCTTGCGCTGAGGATTTTTTTATTTTAGATGGGTAGTACCAGACTCGAACTGATGACATCCTGCTTGTAAGGCAGGCGCTCTACCAACTGAGCTAACCACCCGTTTTCTCTTACAGTTAACCAATATAGCAAAGTATTTCTAATCGCGCAAGCCCTTTGGGAAAAGTTTTTTTTCACGTACAATAATAACTCAGTAATTCTTTGTCCACAGGCGATTTAACTGTATTATGCCCTCTGGTGGAACCCACGATCGCATCACTTTATATACTCTGCCTGTAATCGCTGGTGTCACTTTATGGCAAACTCGCAGCAGCAATTTAACTTTGTTGGTTGCTAGTGGGTTTATGTTTAGCGGTTTGATGTTCGGCCCCGATTTGGATATTTACTCGCGTCAGTTTCAACGCTGGGGCTTTTTGCGCTGTATTTGGCGACCTTATCAAAAACAGCTGCGTCATCGTTCTGTCTGGTCTCATGGGCCGATTGTGGGGACGGTGATCCGGGTGTTTTATCTGGGCTGTTTGCTGTGGTTGGTGGCGATCGCCTTTTTGCTGGTTGGGGAAATATTTGGGGTTGTAACTTTGACTTGGCGGGATTTGGGCGGGGTTTTTGGGCGATCGCTTGTGGTTTACACTACTGAATATTTGGCTTTGTTTGTGGGCTTGGAGTTGGGGGCGATGAGTCACTCTCTCAGCGATTGGGGGGGTTCGGCTTATAAGCGGGTGCAAAAGCAGGGGGTGCGGAGTCTGCTTCCGAGTGGGAAGGGGAGGAAGAGGGGGAGGGTTAAACGCAAAGGTTAGTCAATACTAGTTTTAAAGAGTGTATTTGTTAATGAATGGTAGCAAAAAAGTATCGGTTTTCCAGATACCATAGCTTAAGTTTCGTTGTTAATCTGAAGTTAACTAGAAGATTTGAGTACAACCGTTTTCACAAGTCACAGTTTCAGGATGGAATCATGACACAACCTAACTTAACCCCAGCTATTGCCATCAATATTCCCCATACTCTCACACTTCAAATTTCCCATGAGCAATTCGTGGATTTGGCACTCGCTAACCGAGATTTACAATTAGAACGAGATGCTACGGGGGAGTTAATTATTATGCCACCAACGGGCAGTGATACTGGAAAAAGAAACTTGGATATTGCTGGACAACTGTGGTTTTGGAACCGTCAAACTAAATTAGGAGAAGCTTTTGATTCTTCCACAGGTTTTCGTCTTCCCAATGGTGCTAATCGCTCTCCTGATGCAGCTTGGGTAAGTAAACAAAGATGGGATGCTCTGACTTTAGAACAGCAAGAAAGTTTTGCACCAATTTGTCCTGATTTTGTGCTGGAATTACGTTCTAAAACGGACTCTCTAGAAAAGTTGCAAGCGAAAATGAGGGAATATATAGAAAATGCTGCTGTTTTGGGTTGGTTGATTGACCGCAAAAATCAACGAGTAGAAATTTATCGTTCTGGTAGAAATGTGGAAGTTTTAGATCATCCTGTGAGTTTATCAGGGGAAGATGTTTTGCCTGGGTTTGTGTTGGATTTAACCGAAGTTTGGAGTTAAAATATGGCTATTGTTGATATAACAGATAAATGATGGTTGCTGAGTTTAGCTCTAAAGTTAAAATCCTATGAAGACTTTCACCGCAATAATTGAGAGAGATTCACAGACAAATCTTTATGTGGGTTATGTACCTGGATTTCCTGGGGCGCATTCTCAAGGTGAGACTTTGGATGAATTACAGCAAAATTTACGTGAAGTAATTGAGATGCTGCTTGAAGATACTGAACCGATTTTTGAGACAGAGTTTATTGGTACACAACAGATTATACTTCACTCGGCATGAGTAATATACCTGTCCTCAAGCCTCAAGAGGTAGTGCGAATCCTGGAAAAGCTGGGATTTGTAGAAGTACGTCAGACAGGTTCTCATAAACAGTTTCGTCATGAAGATGGTCGAGGAACAACCGTCCCATTTCATAAAGGACGTGATATTTCACCAACTTTGCTACGGAAGATTGCGAGTGACATTAATTTGACAGTTGAGGAAATGCTGTCAGCGCGCTAATGTTTAAGTATTTTCTATCGCTAAAAAGATGATGTTTTAAAAGTTTGGGAGAATATAAATCCTGTTAGAAAAATTAATAATTTATCCGAAAAAAGGTGATATTTATGAGAGAAATAGCTGAATTTTATTGACTGCATTGATAATCAGAGAGGATGTCTTTTGTATTTCTGCTCTAGTTGTAAATTTACCAATACCAATTCTTAACGCTCCTTCAATCAGATTTTCGGCAAGATTCATCGCTTGTAAAACGCAGGGTCAGCGCATCTCAAACCCTGTTGACAAGAGGACTTGCCTAATCAGCAAT
>NZ_CAWUOL010000176.1:0-2261 GCF_963923915.1 Nodularia chucula CCY0103
AATTCAAAATTCAAAATTCAAAATTATTTGGAAGTATTTTGCTTAGTTTTGACTATTATCGCCGCAATTATCTTGATAATATCTTGATTTTCAGCTATTAGTGGTAATAAGCGATGTTCTTCAATAATATTAGTAGTGATTAATATTTTTAACCAATATTTAGTTTCTCTAGATTCTTTAAGTGCAATTTCAAGCTTGTGGACAAAATCAGCTTTACTTTGGGCTGACTGAGATTCTTCAACATTCGCTCCAATAGAAGTCCCAGAGCGCAATAGTTGTTTATAAAGAACTCTCCCGACTCCAGGATTTTCATCAAGAGCCTTGCATAAGTTTACAATTCTAACTGCAAAATTGAATGTTCTTTCTGTAATATCTATTTGTTGACTCATAGCAATGTTATGAGTAGCGAGGTTAGAGATTATATAATAGATTTTCTCATTATTTTTGGATAAATGATTACTAATTTTGAATTTTGAATTTTGAATTTTGAATTGGAGCGAAGCGACTTGACGTGTGGCGAGTGAATCCCTTGATTTCAATGCAAAAGGAACCAAACTCATCGGAAAAAGTTAGGTGCAAGCAAAAATTGTGAACGTAACCGAGAGAACTACCGACTGGAATAGCGTGAAATGGAAAAACGCATTCCGAGTAGTTAGGAGACTAAGACAGAGAATTTTCAAGGCAACCAAAGGCGGTAGCCTCAAGTTGGTTCGCAACCTTCAAAAGCTACTAATGCGTAGCTACTCTAATATACTACTTTCCGTTAGAAGAGTCACGCAATTAAATAGTGGCAGTAAAACAGCAGGAGTGGATAGACTACTGGTAAAAACCCCGGCAGCCAGAGGTAAATTGGTAGACATTCTTACCAAATATATCCCGTGGCAGCCATTACCAGTCAGGCGGGTATATATCCGTAAAACCAATGGCAAACAAAGACCACTCGGAATACCTTGTATTGTTGATAGATGTCTCCAAGCTATTGTAAAAAATGCTTTGGAACCCTATTGGGAAGCACATTTCGAGCGCACATCCTACGGCTTCAGACCGGGGAGGTCATGCCATGATGCTATCGAAAGAATACACTCAATGGCAAAAGCCAACTCCACAAAAAAGTGGGTGGTAGATGCGGACATTGAAGGTTGCTTCGATAACATCTCTCATATACCGTTAATTAACGCCATTGGTAATTTTCCCGCGAGAAAATTAATTCAACAATGGTTAAAAGCGGGATATGTGGAAAAAGGCGTTTTTCATGACACCGATGCTGGAGTACCCCAAGGTGGAATTATTTCACCTCTACTTGCAAATATAGCTTTGCATGGTATGGAATCTGCTCTCGGCATCAAGTACGATAAAAACGGTCATACGATTGGCGACCGTGGAATTGTACGATACGCCGATGATTTGGTAGTGTTCTGCAAAACTCAGTCAGATGCTATTAAAGCACAAGAGACTCTCCAAGAGTGGATGTTTACTAGAGGTTTAACTCTATCAGAGTCAAAAACCCACATAGTACAGCTAGTGGAGGGATTTGATTTCTTAGGCTTTCATGTCAGACAATACCCTGATTCCAATACCAAAACAGGTCGGAAAGTATTAATCAAACCCAGCATTGAATCTTTGCAAAATATCCGGGACAAAATCAAACAAGTATGGCTTGATAACAAGAGTTGTAGTGTTGATTTTGTCATAGACAAGCTAAACCCAATTATTCGGGGAATAGCTAACTATTATCGGACTGTAGTTTCCTCACAAATATTCAGTTCTTTAGATAGATGGATGTTTGTCAGGGAGAGAAGGTACGCCAAACGAATGCACGGCAAAAAGAACCAATCTTGGCGTAATCATCGTTATTGGGGAAGGTTAAATCTTGATAGGAATGATTCCTGGGTGTTTGGCAACAAGCTCACGGGAAAGCATCTGCTCAAGTTTAGCTGGTTCAATATTAGGAGACATCCAATGGTAAAGGGTGCTTATTCCCCGGATGACCCAGAGCTAAAATCTTATTGGGAAACTCGGCAGAATATTAAATCTAAAAGTTTAATTCCTAGTTACCAAAAGCTTGCCCAAAAACAAGGATTCAAGTGTCCTGTATGTGGGGAATTATTACTGAATGATGAACCTATACAAAAACACCATAAAATCCCTTGTCATCAAGGTGGCAATGATAGTTACGCTAATTTATCGCTCGTGCATTTTTACTGTCATCAACAAATACATTCTCGTACACCGGACGATATTTCTGAGCCGGGAGATGTATT
>NZ_CAWUOL010000177.1:0-2081 GCF_963923915.1 Nodularia chucula CCY0103
CCGTTTATTATCATGGCTTTGACTACTTGACCCGGACTTACTTTCTCTCCTTTTTCGACTCCTATTAATTCATTTATTATTTCTACTAATCCTATTGAGTCTACTATTCCTGCTACTATCCCTAGATGGTCTAGGTATTGAGCCGAGATACGTGTAAAAACCAGCAAGATGGTCTGAAAATGCCTACTGTGTCTACATTTCAAAGATTTCCACCTCTATTCTTATAAGGTTTTCCACACAGAGGACAAAACTTATACCTCAACGACACCACCAACTCACCACAATTGGCACAACTAGACCGTAATTGCGTACCGCATAGATAACAAAACCTAGCCCTAACATTACCCCACATTGAATCCACAGCACCACCAGGATTCCAACATTGGGGGCAAAGCTTAATCGCTGCCATTGCCACAACCTCTTCCCCCCTAAAAACAGCCTGCAAATACTCAACAGGCACAGATAAAGCCAAAGCAAGACCGCTCAGAGTTTTATGACTGAGTTTCCTTGTCAATCCCCGTTCAATCTTCCCCACAGAGCGAGAATGAATACCAGCCGCATTCGCCACCTCCAACTGAGTTAAATTGAGTTCCTTTCTCATCCGCAAAACATAGTCTGACAGAGATTCTCCAGATTTTGGAGTTTTAAAAGTATCCATAAAACGCTGCCAATATTTCTCCTTAAAAGATATATAATTTAGTCATAAATAACCTTGCTAAAAACACACAAATTTCCGTGAAGCAAGCTGTCACATTAGCCACCGTTGCCGTCAAATTTCTAGAACGGACTGGACTAGCACCCAGTACCATAAAAACCTACGAACTAACCCTTTTAAACTTCCTGGCAGAGTATGGAAGTTGGCCAATCGAAATTATCAGTAAGCAAACATTAATCGAGTATCTAGATAGCCTTTCACATTTAAAATACACAACCCACCACAAGCATCAAGCAATACTGCAAAGTCTATTTAACTTCGCCGTCGAACAAGAGTATATAAAAATCAACCCAATTCAGGGATTAAAACAGCGTCCCCCACAACGAGAAAAAGGCGAACATAAAAGCGATACTCCGATAAGATATCTAACACCAGACCAGCTAAATATCCTCTACAAAGCAACCAAAGATGACCTGCGGCTGTCATCAATAATTCATCTATTGCATCGCACAGGATGCAGAATAGGAGAGCTTTTAGCTCTAAATTTATCAGATATAGATATCAAAAATCAGAAATTTCAGGTATTGGGAAAAGGAAACAAACAACGGTGGTGCTTTTATAGCGATGATGCCGCCCACTCCCTAGATAAATATTTGAAATATTCCAGACATCAAAATATCAACGCATTGTTTACAGCACAACATCCAGTCACCCTCAAAGTCAGTAGAATTAGTTACCATACATTGCATGATTATTGGCGAGAAATCACCAGTATAAATACAGAATTAAATGGCATACGCATTCATGATTTACGACACACTTATGCTACAGAACGAGTAGGATTAATCAGCATAGAAGAATTACGTTCACTCATGGGACATGAAAGCATTCAAACTACATTACGCTATCAGAAAGTTACTTCTAAATACCTTGTGACAATGCGCCCTGGCATTGTGACAAACATTGATGGGGGTGGAATCGATAAAGCTAATCCCAGTAATTTCTCCAGTGCGTGTATGTAAAAAGCAACATAAAAGCATTAAACACCAAGGCATCAATTCCACAAACCTTGTGTAGCTCACCAAATTCGGAAATGCTTCACGCCAACCCGGCAAGACTTGTAGTGTGTAAAATTCCTTAAATGTCTTATATCCACTGCCATGAAAGGCTATGACTATTGTCATCACTTCGGATCAATGCATCCTCGATTTGCTACGTTTTTCTCCCATTTTTGATGGCAATTGCGGTACTTGCTGCCAGAGGTTTTCCCATTGGTGACAAAAATCATCTACGTCGCAGAAAATTTGTGTAATGTCGAGGCGAGATACAACCCACATTCCGCACCCTAAACTGTCACAGATAAAAAAAGCTATCAAAGTAGTACAAAATAACTAAAGGCAAATCAAAGGTTCAGAGATTTAATGAG
>NZ_CAWUOL010000178.1:0-2011 GCF_963923915.1 Nodularia chucula CCY0103
CTGCAAACCCGAAGGAATTGCCGAAAGTACCTGTCTGGTCTAATAATCCACCAAAAGCATCATAGGTGTAACGGTCGGTAATCAAACCAACATTATCAGTAATTAGCCTAGTCGAACCCAATCCATCGGTGTGATAAAAACCTTCTCTGTTATCATGACGCGACCTAACTAAACCAATCCCGTGGGTATAATCAGTCGTAATTTCCCCAGCCGAGTCATATTCCATCAATACTTGGGGCAAATCCCAAATCGGTGCAGCCAAGTAATTCGTTCTTACCCCATTATCAATGCTGGCAAGGGTGAAGTAGAATGAGTAGTGTCGGACTTGTGAACTACTAAAACAAGGTGTTACAGCAGTTTGAGATCAAACCCGCCACAAAAATAAATCGCAGAATAGAGTCTGGTAATGGGTTTGATCATCTCTATCTGTGGCACGGTTGATTGCAATTTGCTGTGAGTTCGATTTTTTACCCAAGCTTAAGTTTTATGGAAGTTATTTTTGGTGATATTACAAAGCTAGAAGTTGATGCAATTGTAAATGCTGCAAATACAAGTCTTCTTGGAGGTAGTGGAGTAGATGGAGCAATACACAGAGCAGCTGGAGCAGAGCTTGTTGATGAATGTAGATCACTTAGAGGATGCAAAATTGGCGATGCCAAGCTCACCAAAGGATATCGCTTGCCTGCAAGCTTTATCATTCATACAGTTGGTCCAGTATGGCGAGGAGGTAATAATAAAGAACCCGAACTTCTAGCTCAGTGTTACTACAGGTGTACGCAAATCGCGGCCGATAAAATATTTAATACTTTGGCGTTTCCTTGCATTAGTACTGGCATTTATAAATATCCTAAGATTCTAGCAGCTGAGATTGCAGTAAAAATATGCGAGGAACAATTACAAAAGAATGGTCGCCCCCAAAGAGTAATTTTTTGTTGCTACGATCAAGAAAACTATGAAATTTATACAAAAATTTTATCTGAAAGGATACATTAAAAATATCTTAACTTTTGTCTAAAAGTAGGCTGTTATTACCTGAAGTCCTAATTTTTTCAGCATCTTCATAACTTTCAATATTACTACTGAAATAGAGTTTTCTAAATAGTTGATTTTCAGGAATTTCATCTTGGTGATTTTTTCGCAAGCATTTGTTTTTCTACAATAAAATCTATCTTATTGTAGAAAAACGAAGTTATTACTGCCTTAATCTATTGAAAAATTTTTCAAAAGCCTCACTAAAGTTGATATTTTCGTCAATCACTAAGTATTCATTCAACACCATGTTTTCTGAAAGAACATCAACAATTTCTAAACAAGATTCTCCAGATTCCCACAAAGTTATGCGAGCAATATAATTATCAGAATCTAAATCCAAGCATATACTTGGTTCATTAATATCAGATGGAGATTTTACTACCTCTGCTTTATAGCCCAAGTTCTCAATTTCCTGATATTTCTCCTGAATCCAACATTCAAAGTGAGATAGCATAATTTTAAACAAACTCTTTAATGAGGTAACTTTGTTGCTCTATGGATTATATTTGTTGCAGCAGGCATTTCAGGTCTTGGGAAACCCTTTCTGGCTGCAAGTCTTCCATCTACACTATTGGGACCCTTGATGCTTGCCCATCCGTCATTTGTTGGTCTTATGGCGGATTCAGGTACATCAAACTCCACGTACACAGCACCAGGCTTTGCTTGACTCATGAATGCTTCAGGATTGCTAGGAGATGCAACATGTGTGGTACCACTTAAACTTTCTTGAACCATACCAGTCTTCTGCATTTTTGCAAGCTCATCAGGACTCATCCAACGACCTACCCTTACATTACCAGGATCACAATTCGCATTGTGAACCAGAATCCCTAAATCAGAGACAAAATAAGTATGAAATCCCTCAACATTAAAATTGTAAACCTCAAACTTACCTTCCCGCTTCTCAACCCCATCAACATCAATAACCCGACCATCCTCAGTCTGCAACAAACTCCCAACCTGTAAATCCTTCGCTTCC
>NZ_CAWUOL010000179.1:0-1987 GCF_963923915.1 Nodularia chucula CCY0103
TTGCTGATTAGGCAAGTCCTCTTGTCAACAGGGTTTGAGATGCGCTGACCCTGTAATTTAGACAGACTGGATAACAATTTCCTGTCTGTACTAAGAGCTTGGGTAACGCTAAACCTACCAAAAGCAGAACCAGATAAAGCTTATGACAAAGCTTTATCTATTCGTATATTTAGCAAAAAAATACAAGAGATATCAGAACTTGAACCAGTCAGGAGAGCTACATATATTGAAATTGCTATTGTTGGCTATGAATTTGCACTTAGACTTTTGACTGAGGAATTATTTCTTCAAATAATAGCCGAGATAAAATATGATTTAGGAAATGCTTATTGTGACCGTATTCGCGGTGATAGAGTACAAAATTTAGAGCAAGCAATTACAGCATTTCAAGCAGCTTTACGAGTATACACTCGTGAGGATTTTCCTGAAGATTGGGCTGGGCTGCAAAATAATTTAGCAACTGCTTATTCTGATTATTTTGATGAAGTCAGTTTTAATAAAGAGGAAAATTTAGAACTGGCAATTTTATGTTGTAAAAATGCTCTCCAAGTTTATTTACGAGACACTTACCCAGAAGACTGGGCAATGGTTCTAAGTAATTTAGGTGCTGCATATCGTACAAGGATAAAAGGAAATCCAACAGAAAATTTAAAAAAGGCAATATGCTGCTACGAAAGTGCTGTAGAAGAACATACTTATGAAGACTTTCCAGAAGATTGGGCTGGACTTCAAAATAATCTTGGTAATGCCTATCGTGAGCTTTTTGAAGGAAATCGGGAAGAAAATTTAGAGCGCTCAATTTTTCATTTGAAGGCCGCTCTAAAAGTCTATAAACGTGAAAATTTCCCAGAAGACTGGGCAATGGTACAAAATAATTTAGCTCTTACTTACTGCGAACTAAAGCAGATTGATCAAGCAATTATTTGTTTTAGATTATCTCTAGAAATTTATAAACCTCGGATATTACCAAGAGATGGTCTTAGATATGCACATAACTTCGGAGAACAATGTTTTGCAGTCGGGTGTTGGACAGAAGCAATTAAGGGATACCATTTTGCTATTGAAGCGGTAGAGCAAATTCGTGTTTGGAGTCTTTCTGAAACTCGTCGTCAAGAAATTCTGGAAAGATTCATCGGCGTTTACCAAAATATTGTTCAAGCTTGCATCAACGCTGGACAAATAGGAAAAGCTTTTGAATATTCAGAGCGATCGCGTTCCAAAAGTCTGGTAGACTTAATGGCAAGTAATGACCTCCACCAAGGTGGCGAAATTCCTCCAAAAGTTGAGGAGTTATTGCAGCAGTATGAAGAATTGCAACGACAAATTGACGAAGAACGTCAACGCTATAAATCTGAAAAAAACCGCAGTGACCCACCTGCTTTGGAAGCTTATAAGGAAGCGATCGCATCTTTAGAAACCCAAAAACAACAAGTTTGGGAAAATCTTAGACGCGAAGATCCCGTATTAGCTGGAGAAATTCAAGTTAACCCCCTCAGCTTGTCAGACATTCGCAAGCTAATTGACCTACCTAATACAGCTATCCTCAGTTTTTACACTACTAACACTGACACCCATATTTTTGTCGTTCAGCAAAACCAAATTACTCTCCACACCTGCACAGGACAAGGACTAGAGACATTGCAAGGCTGGATTGAGCAGAATTGGTTATTAACTTATAGGGATGAACCCCAAAAATGGGAAACTGATATTCTCTGTATTCTCTACGAACTAGCTGAACGCTTGCAAATAGCTGAACTTATATCCCAACATCTTCAAGGAATAGAAGAATTAATTTTAGTCCCACACCTGTTACTTCATCAGATTCCCTTCGCTGCTTTACCTATACCTACAGAAGAAGATCCGGAATATTTAGGAGATAAATTTCTGATTCGCTACACTCCAAGCTGCCAAATTTTAGAATTTTGTCAACAACTTGAGGGGGCGACAAAAATGGTGAAAGTATTACTCCCAGAGGGATTGAAGTAAC
>NZ_CAWUOL010000180.1:0-1774 GCF_963923915.1 Nodularia chucula CCY0103
AAAACTACTATACCTGAATATGTAAAGTTTTGTAACGAGATTCAACATTTCTGAAACTGATCATAAAACTTAGACACCGAAAGGCTTTTACCCTACTCCCTACTCCCCAGCTATATTCCGAGAAATTACAAAATAGCAAAATTACCAGAGTAATTCTGTCATGTCTCCAATTTTAAATATTTCTGCTTCAGACATCATTCGTAGTCTGAAATTATCGTCTCAGGTTCCTGGCTTGGTAGAGGCGATCGCATCTCAAAAAATTATTACCGCAGCAGCCCAAGAAGCAGGAATCACAGTCACACCGGAAGAAATTCAGGAAGAAGGGGATAAATTACGATTAGCCAAAAAACTTATTAAAGCTGAAGATACATTGACTTGGCTAGAGAAACATCATCTTTCTGTGAATGAATTTGAGGAATTAATTCATCATCAAATACTGACTCAGAAGTTAGCCAATCATCTGTTTGCGCCCCAAGTTGAACGACACTTTTACCAACACCAAATAGATTACGTCACCGCCATCACCTACCAAATCATTTTGGATGATCGAGACTTAGCTTTAGAGTTATTTTATGCAGTGGAAGAAGGAGAAGTTAGTTTCCCTGAAATTGCTCGTTTATATATTCAAGATCCAGAACTGCGCTGTAATTATGGATATCAAGGAAGACAACACCGCAAAGATTTTCGGACAGAAATTGCTGCACCTGTATTTGCCGCAACTCCACCAGAAATGATCAAGCCAATAGAGACTTTAAAACAAGTGTATTTAATTTGGGTGGAAGAAATTAGCCAACCTCAATTAGATGAACAATTACGTGAAAAAATTATCACAGAATTATTCTCTGATTGGTTAAAACAGCAAATTGGCAGTGTAAAAATAGTGACTGAGTTAGATGTAGATGACCTCCAGCCGCAAAAAGAATTACTTAAGCAAGCTTAAATTTAGCCCATAGTTAATAGTTGGTTTGTAAATCATGAATAGCAAGAGTATAAGAAGTTATTGCTTATATTTCTATCTAACCTGTTTGTGACCAAGCATAAGGCTATCTCACAGTAAATGATTGATAAGTATTGCTTTATGAATAAAATAGATTCCCTGCACGATAGTGTTTAATCTATCTTTTTAAGCACTATAAAAGTGTGATTCCTGTTGAAATAATTTAATGTAAATTTTCTTAGGCAAGATAAATTTTTGCCTAATTTTTGTATGATTTTTATAATATTCTTTCTTCAAAAAATAATTTAAAAAACTATTGACTTTCTCTCAGAATTTACTATATTAAAAACATAGCCGAACGAAACAAATCGGTTAGACAAAAAGCGAAATTCCCAGGAGAAATTAAATGATTATTTCTGACTTAAACATCTTAGAAACCGTTGAATCTGTAAATGTTATTGGTGGTTCTCGTCGTGGAACCTCTAAGAGGATGTTTTAAAAGTCAGAGAAGGCTAAAAATTATGCCAGCCGTCGAATCATGATACGAATCATAGCAACATAGATGAATGTCTCGGAAGTTTGAGGTAATCGTTCATAATCCTTGCTTAAACGCCGACACCAATTAAGCCAGCCAAAAGTACGCTCCACAACCCAACGCTTAGGTAAATGAACAAAACCCTTTTTATCCAAGGGTCTGAGGACAATTGTGACAATCCACCGAAACATATCCATCACCCAACGCATAAATTCTTCTCCTCTGTATCCACCATCCATCCAAATGGTATTTAACCCACATTCCGCACCCTTAGCTGTCAGACAGGGAAATTACGGAAACAA
>NZ_CAWUOL010000181.1:0-1720 GCF_963923915.1 Nodularia chucula CCY0103
TTGCTGATTAGGCAAGTCCTCTTGTCAACAGGGTTTGAGATGCGCTGACCCTGAATGAGCGAGAGATGGTGACGGTAAAGGTAATAATTCTAACAAACAAGTTTCCTTGTCTTTTCTGCCTAATTCATTAATTTGATATTTACGGACATCTTCTATATCAATATTTTGGTTTCCTGCGGCACTTAATGCAATGCGAATTAAAGCCCTCCATACTGGCACATCTAATTTTGCACCTGGCTTAAAACTTGCCCCATATCCCAGAGCTTCATTATATTCTGCAACATCTTCTATTTCCTGTTGTCCTCTCTTTCCCCATATATTAATTCTCTTGTCAATATCTTTAAAGTTTACTCCTCCTGCTTCTTCCATTCCAATAAACCAATACTTTCCTTGGAAATTACCGTAGCCATAAAATGTTTCAATTAATTTTTCGAGAAGTTCATCATTGAAAAAATCTGGATTATTCATACTTCAGCAATTTCACGTAGTTTATTTAGATTATTTGTTTAAAATTAAGCGAGTATAAATGTAATGTCAACTCTGAAATTCTCTGCGACTCTGCGCCTCTGCGTGAACTAACCCCCAAACCAGTATAAAATTAGAAAGTGTATGGCGATCGCAACCAACCCCAAACTGATATGCTTTACAGACATGGTGACGTTCTCATCAGGCAAATTTCCACTTTACCCGCAGGTATACAAAAGCGGACAGGTGCTACCCTGGCTCACGGTGAAATTACTGGACATAGCCATCGGATTCAGCAAAGCCAAGCTGTACAATTGTGGGTGAATGGGAGTGAATTATTTCTGGAAGTCAAAGCACCCAGTGCTACCTTAATTCATGAAGAACATCGCGCCATTGAATTACCCCAAGGGTTTTACCGCGTTTGGAAACAACGAGAATACCGTCCTGATGCTTATGTAGAGGTAGAGGACTAATGCGGAGTCTCATGTCAAACGGGCGTATCCCCAAAAAACCAGTTAAGCAACGCCCCACCAATGAACCTGTATCGCCGGAATTAGGGCGAAAACTGATTTTACAACATCGCGCCTGGGATGGAATGCGGGTTTTAGGACATTTGAATTTAAGTGGCGCATCGGAGATTTATAACTTACCAGAAAATCTCACCTGTGAAAGTCTAGATATTAGCGACTGTATAAACTTAACTAGCCTTCCCCCAGGTCTTCATGTCACCCATGGAATTGAATTAGCTGGAAGTGGAATTACCAATTTACTACCGGGACATGGTTTTATTTTGCGCTGGCGGGGTGTGCGAGTCACAGATGACATTGCTTTTCGCTCAGACTCTCTCACGGGACAAGATATACTGAACATCGAGAATGTGGAGTTACGCCGTGTCTTAATTGAGCGTTTGGGATATGAGACATTATTGCAGCAAGTGGGGGGTTTGGTGCGCGATCGCGATCAAGATGCAGGTGGGGAACGTCAACTTATTTACATCCCCTTTGAAGACGACGAACCACTAATGGTGCTAAAAGTCACCTGTCCATCCACAGGACATATTCATGTTTTGCGCGTCCCCCCACATATTAGAAATTGTCATCAGGCCGCAGCTTGGATTGCAGGCTATACTAACCCAGACGACTATCATCCCATAATTGAAACGTAAACTCTCTGCGACTCTGCGACTCTGCGTGAAACTAATTAGGGTTTGCTGAATAAAGCCAAAAGCCAGAGAAATAAAGAGATTCAGGGTCAG
>NZ_CAWUOL010000182.1:0-1632 GCF_963923915.1 Nodularia chucula CCY0103
AATTTTGAGTCCTTAGAATTGGCTATTTCTGCCTATAAACAAAGATTTGATATTGAGGAAATGTTTAGAGATTTTAAGAAGGGAGGCTATAATTTAGAGGATACTAATGTAACTGGTGAACGCTTTATTTCTCTAGTTTTATTGATAGCGATCGCTTACTCCTCTGCAACAATTCAAGGTCAACAAATCAAACGTAAAGGAATACAAAAATATATTGCTCGGATCAAAGAACATGGTCGAACGGAACGGAGACATAGTAGTTTTTATATCGGCTTATATGGTCAAACTTGGGTCAATTTCAAGGATGTTTGTATGGATTTAGTCACGGAGTTAATGAAATTAAATCGCAATAAACGCAAGTATTATCAACAAGGTCTAAGAGCTATGAGGCTTATAGAGTCTGTCTTGTAGCTGATTTTGTCCCCCCTTCAGGTAAAGTTGATAATCTCTAAGCAAATTAAGTTTCTACAATTTTAGTGGCAATCCCCGCTAAATCACCTGTAGGGGTTTGACCAATTACATAAATATCAATCTCTATCTCACCCAAGCGATACACTTGTGGGTTGCTCAGATTGGCTTTAATTACCTGCACAAGAGCTAGGAATTTATTGACGGTTTCCTTCTCTGCTGCGGAATGCCAATCTTGGGCTGTTGTGGCCACACTGAAAAAATCGTCAACCCCCTGGACTTCCACAGGCGTATCTTGGGGGTGATTTGTCAGCTGTACAACTTGTTCAGGTGTTGCGGCTGCATCTGACCACAAACAAACCTCACAAGCGCACTCTGACTCACTCATAAACAGCAAGCCCTCTGATGCCTGTTTTAGCTGTTCTAAAATTTCTGCATTAGTTTTAGTCATAGAATTTCATATTAAAATAATGGACTTAATCACTGCCCAGAAATCTAGCTGGAAGTTTTGGTATACTAGCAGTTATACATTCTTACTAACAGATGATAGATATTAATTAGCCCATTGGCGATCGCCCATGAAGGGTATAGTTAATCAAGTGTGTTACCTTGATATTACTTGGGTATAATAATGTTCTGTCAATAGTGATCATGAGTGACTATCCTAAGCACTGGAAAGAATTAGCTACATCAATCAAGGAAAAAGCTAATTGGTGCTGTTACAAATGTGGTCGCGTTTGCTTACGTCCTGGTGAAAAACCTACTGATTTAACTAAACCCCGTGCCTACAATCTACAGGTTCACCACTGGAACAGAAACCCTTCTGATAATAGACCTGAAAACTTGGTTTGTCTGTGTGCTGGATGTCACCTAAGTTACCATAGGGGTGGTAAGAGTAATGTTTCTGTGGGTCAGTTGTCACTGTTTGATATTTAGTTTTTCGCCGAATTTTCTTAAGGGAAATTGTAAAATCTGCGAACTGCTTGCAGCAGCGCTGACGCTATCGCCTAATCACCCACTGGTAAATTTCCCCTAAGAATCAAATACTGTCATCCATCCAGCCGCAGTTATGACAATCCCAGTGAACCCGTGAGACATAATCCCTATCAAATTCAGCACCACACTGAGGACAAAAACCTGTAAATAACGGATGGTTTTCTAACAGTTCTAATTGATTTCTGCAAGCCGCACTCTTGTGCGAGCTTCTAGTCATGAGTTAGGCGT
>NZ_CAWUOL010000183.1:0-1545 GCF_963923915.1 Nodularia chucula CCY0103
CCATATTTTGGGTTATTTTTATCACCTCTTTCTTAACATTCAACACTTCTGCTTGCAGACATAACACCACCTGCTGACTCGAAGCATCTAGCAACCCATGACCAGAAAAATAAAATAAAACGGTGTTAATGGGTTGAGTTGCATCTGTAATTTTTTTCACACTGGCGCGGACATTTTCTAACAACGGTGGCGACTGGGCAAAATCATGATGAATCATCACTTCCCGTTGGGGGAAACCAAGAGTGGCTGCATTTAACGCTGCGGCTAAACCTTGACAATCTCCGGCTGAGTAACGCAAACAAGGAATTTGGTTATCTTGGTATTGATTTACCCCGATTAATAGCAGCCAAAGCTTGGCCACACCTGTTTCTAAGGCATGAGTTGAACGACTGGTACTGACACTAATAGGACACATTTAAATGATCATTTAGGCTGGACTCATACTGTTAACACTCACGACGGCTGGGATGCTTACAACCTGGAATTGGTTGACAATGGTTATCGCTTTGATGGTCAAGTTAAACCTTTTGAAATCACAAACCTTTCATTAAAAGTCAAACAACAAGACGGCACTTTCAAAACAGAACCCTTGGTTGTCAAACATTCTGTTCACGGGCCTGTAATATCCGAAACAGGTAATCAAGCTATATCGACTTACTTATCCAAGTTAATTGTATAATCACAAAGACGCTGAAGTAAGGCAGCTTCACGACTAATTACTAAAATTCCCACGTTTTGTGCTTGAGCATATTTGATTACCACCTGCCAAATGAGCGCTTGAGTATTCGCATCCAGCATTGCCGTCATTTCATCAGCAATCAGATAACGAGTCGAAGAATTGAGCGATCGCGCTACTGCAATCCGTTGTAATTCTCCGCCACTAAGTTCATGAGGATAACGACTCAGCCAACTTTAGTGAATACCGAGGGCTTGGAGCAAATCAACCGAGGGAGTTTGTCCTTCTGCTAAAACTTTGCTGATGCGCCAGCACGGATTGACAGCCAATTCTGGGTTTTGAAAAATCAGTTGTACA
Organism: Nodularia chucula CCY0103; assembly: GCF_963923915.1. Lineage (NCBI taxonomy): Bacteria > Bacillati > Cyanobacteriota > Cyanophyceae > Nostocales > Nodulariaceae > Nodularia > Nodularia chucula. The sequence goes on from NZ_CAWUOL010000183.1 coordinate 1,034, forward strand.
GGACAGTAATTACTGCTAGGTAAAGGCTGACCATTACAAGTTACCTTTCCTTGATTTGGTTGCAGATACCCAGCTAAAAGTTTACCAATGGTAGTTTTACCCCGACCACTTAACCCACTTAACCCCACAACAGCACCAGGGGCGACTTCCAAGGAAAAATCACGCAAAATCCACGGTTGCTGGGAGTGATAACGAAAACATAAATCTTCAGCCTTCAGCATGAATACACCTCACAGGAGCGCCCCGTACTAGACGAAACTGGGGTCGGGCTTTTCGACAAGCATCTGTCGCTAAATCACAGCGATCGCCAAATAGACAACCAACAGGTAAAGCTTCAGGATGGGGTTGGCTACTGGGAACTGAAATAAACTCATTTTGGGGAAGCGATCGCCACAAAGCCTTAGTATAACGTGAGTTCGACGGAACTAAAAAATGGCAGGAGGTAGAGCAGGCAAAACTTTTGGGTAAATATCAATGGAAGGTTTTTTGGGCAAATAGGTGTAAGCGGCTAA
>NZ_CAWUOL010000184.1:0-1491 GCF_963923915.1 Nodularia chucula CCY0103
TCAATACGGTTCAGTTAAGGCTGAAAGTCGTGTAAATTAAGCATTGTCCCAAGAATGAAAATAAACGTGTGGTGCATCTCAAAGATTTCTCCTTGGTGTCTCCAGAGATACAAAGTAGTGACGTACTGAAGGCAATCGAGACAGCGATTCCAGCTTTTGCCATCGAACAGGCCATCGCTAATACCAAAACCGAAGAAGAACGCAGGCGATCGTTACCAGCACAATTAGTGGTTAGCCTGGTAATAGCAATGAGTTTTTGGTCTAAAGACTCGATGCGTGATGTATTGAAAAACTTGATTGATGGACTAAGTGAAGCATGGATTAAGGTTGGTAAATATTGGCGAGTACCTTGTAAGTCAGCAATTACTCAAGCTCGGCAACGATTGGGAGCAGGAGTGATGAGCCAATTATTTCACCAGTTAGTACAACCAATGGCGACTGGTGAGACGATAGGAGCATTTCTAAATGGGCTGAGAATTGTGGTGATTGACGGTACTTGTTTTGATGTTCCAGATAGTAATGAAAATGCGAGAGTTTTTGGTCGTCCTGGTAGTCGTCCAGGCACACAAGCAGCTTTTCCCAAAGTCAGATTAGTCATATTGGTAGAAGCAGGAACACACATAATATTTGATGCTTTAATGTGTCCATACCGCATCGGAGAACGAGTGCGGGCATTAAAATTATTACGCTCGGTAACATCAGGAATGTTGTTGATGTGGGATAGGGGATTGCATTCGTATGCAATGGTACACGCAACAGTATCTAAGGGTTGTGACTATTTAGGGAGAATTCCTGCCAATGTTAAATTTTTTGCAGAAAAATCGTTGCCAGACGGTTCTTATCTGTCATCGATTTACCCATCTGGAAAGTTACGAAAAAAGGGTTGTCAGCCAATATCAGTAAGAGTTATCGAGTACACAATTGAGCATCCTGATAACCCAGAAAAACAAGTGATATATCGCTTGATTACTAGCCTGTTAGACATTGAAAAATTCCCGGCAGAGTTGTTAGCTGAGGAATATCATCAACGTTGGGAAGTAGAAAATACCATTGATGAATTGAAAATCCATCTTTTGGGTCGAAAAACCCATGTTCGTTCCCAAAAACCACGAGAAGTTGTACAAGAAGTGTATGGTTGGTTGTTGGGACATTGGTCAGTTCGAGTGTTAATGTTTCAAGCGGCAACTAATGCTTCTGTTCCTCCGTTGCGTCTAAGTTTTACAGGAACATTACGAGTCATTCGTCGTGCTATTCCTAAATTTCAACATTTACCACCAGAAGAATTCCCCCTTTTTTCGATTGGTTAACCGTAGAGATTCTGGATACGTTGTTACCCGAACGAGTTCACCGTACTAACCCCAGGGTTGTGAAAAAACCTGTATCAAAGTTTCTTTCTAAAAAGCCTAAACACAGAGGTACTGGAAAACAAGTACAAGCTCCGAAATTTCACATTAATAATCAGCTTTTTAGCCTTAACTGAACCGTATTGAC
>NZ_CAWUOL010000185.1:0-1421 GCF_963923915.1 Nodularia chucula CCY0103
GGGTTGTTGATGTTGATGGGGTTGAGAAGCGGGAAGGTAAGTTTGAGGTTTATAACTTCAAGGTTGAGGGGTTTCATACTTATTTTGTTTCTGATTTAGGGATTCTGGTTCATAATGCGTTTTGTGGTTCTCCAGGTGGCAGTAATAATGATTGGCTGCCGCTTTCGCCTCGCGCTGCACAAAGGATGGGAGAAGATCCTCGCTTTCATAATTTTCCGCGAAGCCTTGAACCTGATATCTTAGATAGACCGCCAGATATCACTCGTCCTGATGGTCGTCAAGAGTTCCTAGCACGTGGCTCGATTGGAGATACTGATGGAGTTTTTCATATAACTGTGAATGCAGATAGACAAATCGAACACAGAACATTTATCCCTGAAAAAGATTGGGAGCGTTTTTCAAAAAGGTGGGAACTGCCTACCTTAGATCAGCTTTAAAGTTAGGTACAAAAAAAGGTGTTGACATGACTGGCGAATTGGAGTATCTAGTGACAGGTCAAGGATATGATGAAAAAATTTGTCTTACTATCCCCAAAGTAGGAGTAATTTTCGATGGTAATTGCGATCAACTTGTGACTAGTCAGTATGGAGAAATAGAACTAAAGCTTAATTTCACTTATTCAGAACTTATGTTTCATCATGCACTACGTCGTATTGACAAATATGTTGTTCTCGTTCCAACTTTACATGAAGTAGATGTATCTCAATTTTTCTCTAAACGTAAATTAGGAACAATTGCGCTTCTATTCAGTAGAGTTCAGGACTTGTGGGTTAAGTTACGTTACGACCCAACTGAATTAAATGATTTAGTAGCTTTAAGTAGTTCAGACTATCTATTGCTTTGGCTTTTGAATATTCCTTCACTTCCTAATACACTCTCATCCAATCAAATAATAAGTTGGTTAGAAAATCGTATTCTAGCGGAGGAACCGCAGGGAGTTCCTACAATTCGTGAAACGCTGGAAATGATAGTTTCAGGTGAGGTAAGATTTTCTAAAAGCTTACAGCCATGCCAAGCTAATACAAAACCAGTTATCGCCTATATTGACACTGAGTATAAAAGTATTGTGGAGTGGTATGCTCTAAATTCACTGGAGAGACATAAAATCTTATTGGGCAATGATTGGAGTATCATAGTGAACTAAATGATATAGTTGGAAATTGCAATTGCTTATCACGAATTTAGCTTAATAAGTGAAAGCAAAATAGTTTTTTCGTTCACTTGTCGCCAAGACAGCAATAAGTGAAATACAAGTTTTTAAACAATCTCAAGAATCCTCGCTAAGGATGCAGAAAATACTAAATTCTCCTTCATGAGCATTGAAATTTCCACTATAGGATATCAAAGTTGGTGATTGGGCGACCGATATACTTATGATGCCTTTGGTGGATTATTAGACCAGACAGGTACTTTCGGCAATT
>NZ_CAWUOL010000186.1:0-1394 GCF_963923915.1 Nodularia chucula CCY0103
AACTACTATACCTGAATATGTAAAGTTTTGTAACGAGATTCAACATTTCTGGGTAAAACCTATACTATGGCTGCAAGGACAGTATCAAACTTCTCTGGTAAACCCATCGCCATATTAGTTCGAGGTACTCCAGAGACAGATTTGAATGCTTTACTTCAGCAAAGTTTATTCATCCAAAGTGTGATTGCTATTTTGGCTTTAGTGATAGATGTGGGATTAGTCATTCTTTTGGGGAGAGCAATAGCTTATCCAGTTAAACTTTTACAAAAAACGACTCAGGAATTTTCCGCAGGTAATCTCCAGGAACGCGCAGAAATTATTGCAAATGATGAAATAGGAGACTTAGCCACAAGTTTTAATTACATGGCTGATGAACTTGCACAAAGAGAACAAACTATTCAGCAGCAAATGCAAGAACTTCAAGATACTTTACAAAAATTAAAAGATAAGCAAACCCAGTTGATTCAAACTGAAAAAATGTCCAGTTTAGGACAAATGGTAGCTGGAATTGCTCATGAAATAAATAATCCGATTAATTTTATTGCGGGCAATATTAATTATTTGCAAGAATATATTACTATTTTATTGGATATTTTGCAAAAATATCAGCAAGAATATACTCAACCTCCATTATCTATTCAAGAAACTCTAGAAGATATAGATATGGATTTTTTGGCAGAAGACTTGCAAAATATTAATCATTCCATGCAGATAGGGAGTGAACGAATTATCCAATTAGTGAAATCTCTCCGTAATTTTTCGAGATTAGATGAGTCTGAGTATAAAGAAGTAAATTTACATGAAGGAATTGACAGTACCCTATTGATTCTTAGTCATAAGCTCAAAAAACAAAAAGTATGTATTCAAGTAATTAAAGAATATGGAGATTTACCTTTATTAAAGTGTTATTCTAGTCAAATTAATCAAGTATTTATGAATATTCTCAGTAATGCTATTGATGCTCTTCAGGAAAGAAGCACTGAAGATTCACTATTTACTCCCCAGATTACTATTTGCACTGACCAAGTTGAAAGTGAATGGGTAGCAATTCATATTAACGATAATGGTGTAGGGATAAAAACAGAAGTCCACTCGAAGTTATTCGATCCCTTTTTTACTACCAAACCCATAGGTAAAGGTACAGGTTTGGGACTATCTATTAGTTATCAGATAGTTGTAGAACAACATGGTGGTAAACTCGCGTGCTATTCTGAAGCCGGAAAAGGAACAAAATTTGTGATTGAACTACCTATTAAGTAAGTATCGTAGTGTGCGTCAGGATGAAATCTTTAACGCACCATTTTCAGGCTTCTACCCCACTCCCTACTCCCTACTCCCTACCAGGGTTAGCGCGTCTCAAACCCTATTGACAGTGGGATTCTAGGAGAGGATTG
>NZ_CAWUOL010000187.1:0-1382 GCF_963923915.1 Nodularia chucula CCY0103
CAGGGTTAGCGCGTCTCAAACCCTATTGACAGTGGGATTCTAGGAGAGGATTGAATTTGGGACAGATGCGGCCAAAACAGAAAGCATATACTGATCATTCATAGCGGCTCGCCGTGACTTTTGGCGAATACTACGGCGGAAAGAGGATTCTCGCTCTAAGGCATTAAGAGCAATGCGACGTAGCAAAGAAAAATTCTGTGGACTGTGCAGAGAACGAATTCGACATTCATCCTCATTGAAAGTGACATCTAATGTCCAATGAACAGAATTTTCAATACCCCAATGCTGTCGAATTGCACTACCAATTTTGTGGGCATCACTGGCAAGACTAGTAATGTAAAATTGCACCTCCTGGGTAGTTTTATTCCAATGCTGAATCGAACGCACTACCATCACGACTGTTGTGAGTCCTGTCCACAAATCTTGTTCATGAAGTGCAGGAAGTTGTGACACTGGTACGGTGTAAACCTGACGATTCTCAATGCGGTGATGTCCTTTTTCTATCCGTTGACTCCTACTCACATCAACATCTTTAAATCCATTGGACTGGGTTGTTTCAAACCAAGTTTTGACTTGCTGATGCAGTGTAGGATGATTATCTTTCAGGCTCAGAATATAATCCGCATCAGCCGCAATAATTTTCTGGGCAATCGATTTTTGAGTACCCATTGCATCAATAGTAATGATGCAGCCAGAGATGTCTAGCATTTCTAACAGTGCTGGAATTGCGGTGATTTCATTAGATTTATCACTGACTTTTGTTTGTCCCAAGACCAAACGGTGTTCACTTGACCATGCACTGACTGTGTGTAAAGCTTTTAGCTGAGATTCCCTGTCATATGAGCCTCTATGAGTTTTGCCATCTATGGCTACTACTTCTACTCCCAATTTCTCAACTAATGATTGTACCCATTGCCGAAAACATTGCTCAAATTCTTTTGGGTTAATTCTCTCAAACACTCTCCTAAAAGTATCGGGACTGGGTATTCCGAATGGTAGTTGCAAAAATGTTTTTAACCACTCCTGTTTACTGATTCCGTACTCCTCAATATCTTCCCAACCTTGCGCTCCTGCTATTACTGCCAAAATCGCTATGCCGATGATATCTGTGAGTAAATGGTATCTTGTCCTTTCCACTCTGGGGTCTTTTATTTGTGTAAAGTATTCCTGAAACTTAGTCGTAATGTCTTTGCTATTTACACTGTCGGTAAAAGATGCTTTGGTTTTGCTTTTCTTGTTTTCAAATCCTGTTGCCATGACTCGAACCTTGCACCTAGATGGATTAAATTTTACCCTACCTCGGATAGTGCCACTTTGTTTCCCACTTGATTGCTGATTAGGCAAGTCCTCTTGTCAACAGGGTTTGAGATGCGCTGACCCTG
>NZ_CAWUOL010000188.1:0-1363 GCF_963923915.1 Nodularia chucula CCY0103
TTGAACCTCGCATGACTATTCGTCACGCGATTCCTGCTTCAACGATCTCTGCCTGAAATAATTCAGGACTTACAAGTTCTCCACAGGCGTTTTTTATAACCTCCGGCGTACCGACGGCGGTTAGTAATCTCAAACCCTCACTTAATATATTAAGCGCTGCATTTTTATCCCTTAAGTTGTAATTATTGCAACTAGGACAAGACCATTCACGCAACTTTAAATCTTTAACTAATGGGTTGATAAAACCACAATGGTTGCAAGTCTGGGATGAGGGATAAAAAGTGTCAACTTTTTGGACAACTCTGTCATGCCACAAAGCTTTGTATTCCAACATGGTAATGAATTTAGACCAACTAGCATCTGAAATACTCAATGCTAATTTATGGTTCTTGACCATGTTAGCAACTCGCAAATCTTCAATACAGATAATGCTGTTTTCTTTGATTAAGCGGGTTGACAACTTGTGCAAAAAGTCATCTCTCAAATTGGTAATCCGTTCGTAGGTACGAGCCAGCTTGACTTTCGCTTTGACTCGATTATTACTACCTTTTACACTGCGAGATAATTTCTTGTGTGCTTTACGTAATTTCCTTTTTTGAGTCCGGTAATATTTGGGATTGTCTACAACTTCACCGTTACTAGTAACAAGATAAGACTTTACTCCCAAATCTAACCCGATATTTTGTGTTACTTGGGGATATTTCTCTATCTCGGTTTCACACAGGATACTGGCAATATATTTACCAGAAGCAGTCCGGGTTATCGTAACGTTTACAAGCTTCCCAGCAATATCTTGTGACTTGTGAAACTTGACCCATCCTAGCTTAGGAAGCTTTAAACGATTCTGTATTATCTGGATGTTGCCGTTGGTAAGATTCGTTTTGTAAGATTGCTTGCAGCCATTTTTTTTCTTAAACTTAGGGAATCCGACACCTTTCTTGTTCTTAGACTTTTTCAAGTCAGCAAAAAAGTTTTTGTATGCTGCTTCTAAATTCTTGAGTGAATTCTGTAAGGCAAATTTATCTACTTCTTTTAACCATTCAATCTCTTTTTTGAATAGAGTTAACTGCTGACTACAAGCATTGTAGTTTAAAGTTTTTTGCTCAGTCGTGTATAGCTCCTGCTTCAATGCTAAAAAGTGGTTATACACAAACCTAGCACAACCGATTGTCTTATTAATTAAGACTTGTTGGTTGTGGTTAGGAATAAGTGTTACTTTCAACGCTTTTTGCATTCTGAGTTTTGATATACCGCCGAAACAATTTTATCATATTCCATATCAGAATATGGTAAATATAGGAATAGGTCACGCCTAACTCATGACTAGAAGCTCGCACAAGAGTGCGGCTTGCAGAAATCAATT
>NZ_CAWUOL010000189.1:0-1353 GCF_963923915.1 Nodularia chucula CCY0103
ATGAAACCGCCCAAGTAGTTAAGAAAATGCTGCCTGTGGCTGAAAGAATTGCACCCGAAGGACTGACCTGGAATGAGATAATTTTGGAACGGCGACGGCAAAAGCAGTTGGAAGTGCAACGGCAAAGACAGCAGGACAGAGGTTTTAGTCGGTAGTTTAATTATCCCCTCGATGCAGCGAAGTGGGCGCGAGGGAGGGGCTTTGCCCCGTCCCTCTGGACTCCCTCCCCAACGCCAGTTGTTGACCGAGCGCTGTAGAAACCCCCTGGTGAGGCCAACTAGATTCTTCGCAGCGCTCAGTCACCGCTTCGCTACAACTGGCTTGAGTAAGAAAATTAGGTAAGAAACAGCTTTCAAGACGTGATCTCAAAGGGTTATCACAAGCGTGCAACTGGGTCATCGCGTCCTGCTCATTTCACCCCACAAATAAAAAATTCTGACTCACCTCAGTAATTATTAGTATATAAATAGTGGAATTAATCGTTTATTTATCTAAGGCTTTTTTAGGAATGGGAGAAGCAAAACGCCGTAAGCAATTAGACCCCAATTATGGGAAATTGCCTGCCTTCAAATTTCTTCATTGCGGGAACATGGTTAAGACTTATGAGGAATCATTAAACCTCTTGGTTGAAGATTTAAATCTATTGGCACTATTTTTCCCAGAAATAGGAAATGATTTAGATAAATTTGCTGGTGTTCTTCTGATTGATAAATCGACCGTCACCTCTACCTTAAAAGACTTTGGCAAAGTGTTTGAGACTATAGAAGAAAATGAAAAAATCCGAGGTTTTTACCAAGACAAAATCTCTCAAAAAGGTACAGGTTGCATTATGACAGGTCGGTCAAATGAGGCTAACCGCCCCGTAGTATTAGGTTTTGCCTCTCTAGTAGAATTAGAACAGCCGATGATGTTTCAGCTTTACTTTGGAAACAAGGAAAGTAATCGGGCATCTGTTAAAGAGTTAATTAAGTTAACGCCGCCGTCATATATTCCGGTGATGTCATACGCCAACAACTTCACAACTTTTCATCTAATAAAATTTTAGTCAGTGAGCAGCTTGTAAAGAGAACTCCTTGCCGTAATTACACACGCGATGGTGTTCCGCTCACCGGCGGCGATCGCAAAAAGAGCGCCTTTACTCTCATTAAAGATAAAACTTGGTGTGAATTGTATATTGGTAGTGAGATGGTGAGATGTACCCAAAACAAAAATCAACAGTACCAATTGACGTATCACCAGTTATCTTTAATTGTAATGGGGCAGGTAAATCAACTCACTTATGACCCGAATTATTGCAGTCTTTAACCAAGCGGGAGGAGTGGCTAAAACCACCATTACCCAAAACCTGGGCTA
>NZ_CAWUOL010000190.1:0-1300 GCF_963923915.1 Nodularia chucula CCY0103
ATATCCCTCTTCTGTCACTTTCCGAATAAAGCAAGTAGTAAATTAAGTAAATTATGCAGAAGAATAAAAGGGTTTGAAACCATTCATAGCACTAATGAGTTGGTTGAATCCGAGCAATAAATCGGAATTAGGAAAAACATCAAGCCAGGGATAAATCAACCAAAAAAATAACAGTGGTTGGACAATTAAACGCAGATTATTGAGAGTACTCTTCCATCCCCCGTTCAGGTTCCATTGTTGATGCCCAGAGAAATTAACCGAATTGCTTTTTGGAGGGTCGGGTGGAAGTTGATGAGATTGATTTAAGGATAAAAATGATGGAGAGTTTAAACTGATCATGGTGTAAACACAAAAAATAATTTCCCACCATCTCTCAATATCCTGGAAACTAGTAAACCGATAATCTGTCCAACCTAATTCCTGCTTACACTGCCGAAAACCATATTCTACCCATGTTCTTAATCCATAAATGTCACCTAAACTTTTTTTGAGCTTTCCTTGAAGATTTGTCATGACGAAAGATGTAGAATTTTCAGGCAGTGTTTCTGGGTCTGTAGTTAATTCCCAGTAAGTTATATCTCTTCGCTTACCATAAATTATTTCCCTAATATATCTAGTCTCTGATTTTTGGTTACTAAATGTTCTGGTGAATTTACACCACTTATTCGCCCTAACCCTCTGATTAGCTGGCAACCAGACTGCATGATTACTTCTAATCGCTACCACGTAAGCTAATTTATATTCTGCTAATTTTCTGATAAATTGGCTACTCTCACCATATAAACTGTCTGCCAGTACCAATTCAATATTAAAGCCCAACTCAATTAATTCTGTAATTATTTCTGTCGCTAATTCTATCTTAGTTTTATATTTATCTCCGGCTTTTAGCGTCCCTTGTGGTTTGAATACTTTGAATAATAATGGAAATGTTATGTTAGCGTAAACTCCGTAGGCATTGACTGAAACTATCCCATTATCTATTTTTCCCACACTCCCTAAATATTGTCTGGCTACATAATCAGTCTTTTTACCTTTTTTTCTATCTCCTGTTTCATCGATGACTACAGTAATTGCTTTTCCATCTAATGCTCTCTTAATTTTCTGTAATCTCTGACTCCTTAATTTCTCTACTGACCAATCTGAATTGGCAATAAAATGATGTAATGATTGTGCTGAGTTTATGCTTACTGCTTTTGCTATCTCCGGTAAGGATTTTCTTTTGAGCGTTGATATTATTCCCAAATGTAAATATTTGAAGCACTCGTAATTTCTTACTTCTTTGAATGTGTCTCTATACTCC
>NZ_CAWUOL010000191.1:0-1260 GCF_963923915.1 Nodularia chucula CCY0103
AGAGAATATCTAAATCTCCATCCTGGTCATAATCACCTAAAATAGGAAAACCACTCAAGGAAGTTATTGAGTTACTACTTTTTTCAATCTCAACAAAGCTTCCATTCAAAACAACTATAGTTTTATCATCCTCAACCTTGAGTTGAGATAGTTTATCTGTACTTAAACTTTCCCCACGCACCAAAGCTGAAAAAATCGCCCCTTCATCCCCAAGGGAGTCCGTGTCATTAATATAATAATCGACAAAATGACCGTATTCTTCCAACAAAACTTCAACAACTGCATCTAAATTGTTAGTATTCTCGCTCAGAAACTCTTGCGCTAAATAAATCCTATTTGTTGCCCCTGCAAAAGCCCCATTTGCCCCTTTAATTTCACTCCTCGAACGAATCTCAATTTTCGGTGGTATCACCAACCCATTTACCCAAGCATCTTGCCAACCTGCCGGTGATATACCAAAGGACAGCGTCATCTTTTCTCTAAAATCCGGTCTTTGAGCAAACTGCTGAAGTTGTTTCTGAGCGAACTGAGTTGCTGTTTGTACCACAGCACCTATCAAATCATTATGGGTTAGCCCATTCAAGTTCTGTGTATCGAAAAATTTTATAGGGGTCATCTGTTTAAGTAGATGCTTGATGTAGCAATTGTGAGTTTGTTTTTAATTAACGATACTCTAAAGTGTAACTACAAACAAGTGATACTTTTAACAATTTATATTTGCTTACTGTTGAGATTACGGAAGTAATTTAACGTGATTTCAACGGAGAGTAAAGGCTGAAAAGCTTGCTGGGTAATAACTTGAACCAATAGGATGCCAAAGAATGAAGAAAATGGAGAGGGAATAGTTGAAAAAATGAGAAAAAATGCCCAGACTAAAAATATCTAAGAAAAACCAAGGTCTCGGCTATCGAACTCACATATTCTTAAGGGAAACCAAGTTGGGACATAAGCACAAACACTCACCAGAAAATTCTTAAGGGAAATTATCAGCGCAGCCCAGGACTCGCACCCCGCCAAATTCTTAAAGGAAAAGATAAACGCACCGCATGAACCGCACCCCAGGAAATTCTTAAGGGAAATGATGAGTGTTGATAGCAAGTCCTGAAGTGGGAACACTGGTAAAAGTTGCGTTTATCAATTATGAACTTACTGAACTTTTTATAATGGTGTAGAAATTATCCAACCACCTTCATTAACAACAGAACTTGAACCTCGCATGACTATTCGTCACGCGATTCCTGCTTCAACGATCTCTGCCTG
>NZ_CAWUOL010000192.1:0-1248 GCF_963923915.1 Nodularia chucula CCY0103
TCCTTGCTTACATTCCTTGTTCTCTAGAGAACAAGGAATGTTAGCAAGGACTGTTACAACCCTCTTGTGCATAGATGCCGATGCTGTTGGTTATGTCTGCATATAATAGTCGTCTTGTACAGTCATGACCGCATCCTCAGTATTATGTCTGCATTGTTTAACCATCTTGTATAGGCATGATTGGCATCTTCAGCATTATGTCTGCGTAGCTTAACCATCTTGTACAGTCATACCCGCATCTTCCTAATTATGTCTGCATACACTAAACACCTTGTACAGTAATTATCTAAACACTTTGTGCCGTGATACCCTAAATACCTTGTACAGACATAGCGCCAACAAAGTTTTAGCTCGTAGCTAAAAGTAAACTTTTATATAAACTTTTCACCTAGTACCCGTTCCTAGTTTTCCCGCATCCCTGCACAACTCTCATCGGCTTGTATAGGCATGGCACTTTTAGACCGTAGCTAAAAAGTAAAACTTTTATATCAACTTTTCTTGAGTGCGATGGGCAAAGCCCCGCCGTAGGCGATCGCCAACAACGCGTTTTTAATTTTTCGCCATGCCATCGACAAAGTAATGTTTTTGATTTTCGCTTTGAGAGCGATCGCAACCGTCGCCACACTTCCCCAAAGATTACCCGGTCTTAGTCGCCTAACGCCGTCCTACACAACTTTAAAAAATCTTCTCGCCTAACAAACCGTTTAACGTCGCATTAGCACACCCTAAGTCGTTCGTAGCTGGATTTAAATACTTTAAACGATAGATAAGCGTAAGACGTTTAAGACGCTGTGAAGATGCCTTAGAACGCCGCTCGTGACCTTCTCGCCTGTTACCGCTCTAACACTGGATTTAGTCGCCTGACGCGGTTTAATACTTAGCTAATCTTTCGTATACTTTTTTACGTCCACCAAAACCTAATAGTATATATTACAAACTTTCTTGCCATTCTAAAAATTCAAAAATCCGGTGGACGTAAAAAACAATACTCAAAACCTTTAGCACTGTACTGATATAGTGTTTTACATTCCTTAACACTTTTTTGGACAAGTCGCTTTGTTCGGGAATCTCGAATTATGAAAAACGTTACTTTGGGTGTGGTCAGGGTTGGGAATGGGGGGACTGTGGGACTAATCAGAGGGTTTATTCCACATCTTCCCCACTGGGAACCAACACAGGTAAATCAATTACCTCAGTTAATTTCTTCCCTGGCTTGCGGTTGTCATACGGGTTCAGGTCATGCTTGGC
>NZ_CAWUOL010000193.1:0-1223 GCF_963923915.1 Nodularia chucula CCY0103
TATAGGAATCCTATTTGAGTTTTGAACAAACTCCGTACATCTGAAGAGTGGCAAAATCAAAAGTAGTGTGTCGAATAAACCACTCAAACATCCACTTTAAATGCGAGAAGGAAGGTATCAACGCACAGAAACGCCTCACCCATGTTTTGGCTTGTAACCAAATATCCTCTATAGGATTTTGTTCGGGACAATTAGGAGCAAAGCGAACACATTGTATTTTCCATTGTTCGGGTTCCAAACCTTGATTAATCTCTGCCAAAAAACCTCGAATCTCTTTGGAGCGATGATAAGTAGCGCCATCCCACAAAACTAGTAATTGCTGCTCACCAGACTCATTGAGCAGATATCGGAGGTAATCAATAGTATTTTCTGAGTTGCCCTTGTCATAAGCTTTCAGCAGTAATTGTCCTTCAAGATAGTCTACAGCCCCGTAATATGTCTGTTTTTCTCGCTCATTTACTACCGGAACTGTGATTTCTTGGTCAGTTTTGCCCCACACATAACCAACAGCATCTCCCCACATTAAATGACACTCATCAATCAGGAATACTCTCAACTTTCCTGTCTCGATTTCAACGCGGTGGTTTGCCAATAATGTTTCAATCTCTTTTTTTTTTCTGCTACAGCATCTGGATTGGCTTTAGGATTCGATTTTGTGGTTTTCTTCCAACTGATTCCTGCTTCGGAGAACAGGTCGTAGTAACTTTGTTTTGACTCATAAACTACGTCGTACTCAAAAGCCAACTTATATTCGAGTTCGCCAAGCTCCCAGATATCTTTGGTTTGTAGCCAACTCAAAACTTCTTCTCGTTGTGCGCTCAAAAGGTAGCTCTTTCTTCCCTTATAGGAAAGCCGCAGTCCGTCAATTCCACCTTCTTCGTAGGCTTGCTTCCAACCTGTTATTGACCCTCGTGATACGTCTAAAATTGTCTGAATTTCATCATATAAGTAACCTTGATAAACCAGCTTTACTGCCAACGCTTTCCTGACCTCACGCGCATCTGGACGCAGAGCTATAAAATCTTGCAATTTGGCGATTGCCTCCTCCTGAGCGCTCCGCGCAATTGCATCCAGTAACATTTCCTCTGTTGACTGTTCCTGCGATACTTCTACTGTCAGTTTGGCAGTTTGTGAATGCTGACTTATCATTGTTATCTGTTAGACTTGTATACCTCCCCGTATTTTCTCTTAGTCTTGTTCAGAAATCAAATAGGAGTCCTATA
>NZ_CAWUOL010000194.1:0-1206 GCF_963923915.1 Nodularia chucula CCY0103
TTGCTGATTAGGCAAGTCCTCTTGTCAACAGGGTTTGAGATGCGCTGACCCTGAACAGAAATGGTAGATCGAATAATTTCAGTTGCACTTGACTTAATAAATCCTCAACATTTAAGAAACTGGTTTGCTAATTGCTGCTACTGTACCTCATAACAGCCGGAAACGCTGTATAAAACCTGTAATTATTTAACATAATAACTACTTAACAATTCAAGATGAATAAAATATTGATTTACACCATTATGATGTTTGCCTTTACTCCCACAGCTTTCATTTCATTTGGTCATGCAAATGCTAAGGAGACTCATATTAATAATAATTTGCCATATCCCACCAATAGCTGGCGTTTGGTAAAGCATACTTTTAGGTTAAACATTCCCCAAAATAAAAACGCTCTTTCTCAACTTATTATTGAAACTCCATCTACTGTAGCAGTGAGTAATGACATTGATGCTTTGGATGTGAATGGTCAAAAAATTGATACTAATATTTCCGTCAATGGCAGACAAATTATTATAGAGTTCCCTAAAAAGGTTATTTCTAACACTAAACTTTTAGTTAATTTTAATAAAGTTCAACAACCAGTAACTGGGACAGCTTCCGTATACCGCTTTTCAGCCAAAGTTGTTGGTAGTGAGGTAGAAATCCCCCTTGGTGTAGCTCAATTCCCTACATTTTAATATTTAGATTTTCATATTAATCAAAAATTTCATCCAAATTTTATTTATATAGCAACCGCCAAGGAGGTTAGGACGCAAAATGCAAGACATCCTCAATGGCATTTCGTAAACAATCAAACTGGTCTAACTTTTTGCGGATTCGACTTTTCAACCAAGACCAGCATTTTTCAATCTGATTTAGGTTTGGAGAATAAGGTGGTAGGTACAGCACTTCACACCCTGCATCCTGAATCAGTTGTTGAATGCGCCCTGCCTTCTGCCTTGCCCCAACCAAGATCACCAAAAGTTGCCAAGGCCCATAATGTGGTTTCATTTGCAATTATTGTGGTTTGGAGACCCCTCTTATTTGCAGATAATGTGGTTTCAAAATTGCCTTGTTTGCAGTTTGAAGCGTTTATGTTTGCAGTTCGCTAGTGTGATTCGTTCTGTCGAAACGAATAGAAATATTCGGGGATGACAGGCAAGGGAAATATCAGGGTCAGCGCATCTCAAACCCTGTTGACAAGAGGACTTGCCTAATCAGCAA
>NZ_CAWUOL010000195.1:0-1188 GCF_963923915.1 Nodularia chucula CCY0103
AAAGCATTTGACAGAACAGCAGTATTTGACACTAGAGATATTGTTGTTATTAATACAAGCACATCGACAGGTTAAGCTCTCGACATTGGCCAGTTTATTTCCACAAGCAATAACATACGAAAGTCGGAAACGTAATCTACAAAGATTTTTAGTAATAGGTAGCCTGTGCGTGAAACTATTATGGTTTCCACTGGTGAAATATTGGATTAGACAAGAGAGAACAGGACACCGACGTAATCGAGAACTCAGACGTTACTTGAACCAAAAAAAGCATCAGAAATTTGGATACTGGATGATTGCAATCGACCGAACTCAATGGAAGGGAAGGAATATATTTATGATAACTTTGGTGTGGGGAACCCATGCCTTACCGCTATATTGGGAAACATTAAATCATGTGGGTAATAGTAATCTAAAAACCCAAAAACGCTTATTAAATACGGCGCTTTCACTATTGAAGAATTGTCGAGTTGTGGTCTTAGCAGATCGAGAATTTCATAGCCCTAAACTAGCTCAATGGCTGGAATCCAAGGGCGTATACTTTGCCTTGCGTCAGAAAAAAGACCTTTACTTCCAGGAAAATCTGACACAAGAATATCAAGTTCTCAAAAACCAAGGATTTAAGCCGGGAATGTCGAAGTTTTACACTCAAGTCAAATGTGGCAAAGGTGCGGAATTGGGTTTCTTTAATATTGCTGTTTATTGGAAGCGTAAATATCGCCGAAAGGGTCCTAAAGAACCTTGGTATATCTTGACTAACCTGCCCACACTTCAAAAAACTTTATCCTTATATCGATGTCGTTGGGGAATTGAACAATTCTTTAAAGATTGTAAAACTGGTGGCTATAATTTAGAGGACAGCAAAGCAAATGAAACTCGTTTTTTAGCCTTGGTATTATTGATTGTTATTGCTTATAGTTTGGCCACTTTCCAAGGTCAACGGATGAAACAATTAAGTATTGAAATTTATGCCGGACGTATTCAACAACACTATGATCGGACTCCACGCCAGAGTGATTTTAGCTTTGCTCTTTACGGACAATTATGGATCTATGCCATGGAATTATGGTCTGATTTAGCTTTAAGATTGATGGCGCTCAAGCCTCACAAACGCCTCTATTTCCAGCGTGGTCTTCAGGCTCTATCCCTTATTCAACAAGCTGTCTAGCTATGTTGTCACCCGTTAAG
>NZ_CAWUOL010000196.1:0-1185 GCF_963923915.1 Nodularia chucula CCY0103
CTTGAATAGCTAAGGCTTTGTCGAAACTATGGAGTGCCTCTTCATATCGCTCTAAGTTGCCCAACGCTGCACCTCGGTTATTCCAAAGGTCGGGGTCGTCATCTTTAATAGTCAAGGCTTGATCAAAACTCTTGAGTGCCTCTTCATATCGCTCTAAGTTGCCCAGCACATTACCCAAATTAAAAAATAGACTGCTGCTGAATTCAGGATTACTATCAGAGGCAATTATTTCAGCTTGGGCTTTCGCCTGTTGCAGCAAATGTACTCGCTGATTTGAGCGGCTGCGTAGGCTTTTGTATAAAAGCGCTGCATATTTACCCAAACCATCTTCCAAAGAATCAACTTGATCAAAACATAGTTTGATGGCTGCTTCTATCTTGTCCTTAGACGGTCCAGTTCCATTTTCGTAGTTAATTTCATATTTAGCTGGGTCTTTTGACAACATAAACCAACCAAATATAAAGCCAAATGTGATTTTTTTTAACAATTTCCCAGTCTGGTCGGGCAAAAGTTGGTAATTCTCAACTGATGCTTCTGCGGTAATTGCAGCAAAAGGAATTATTACAACTTCCAGTTGATTAAGATAGCGAGAAGCAAACAAATGAGAAATAAATTGGCGCTGACCTTCATCTCTTCTTGCAAACAGAGCATGATAAAGAAATTCAGCCGTGTATTCACGCCAATCAGCATTATCATATTTTGCTGGGGGAGGACTATCGGGAGAAACTTCTTTGTTTGCTAGTTGCTCAAAATATTTAGCTAGTAGTTCATGAGTTTCACGAAATTGACTTCTACCTTCGTGATAAAGGGACATCCGAAATACATCTCGCGCCACATCATCCAGGCGATAGCGACCTTCAACAAATTCAACAAAATCACATTGGTTTAACCAATCAAAACAATTGAGATTGTCACTAGCACCAGTTTCAAAGTTTATACTTTTCCTTTGTATCAAGTATTGAATGACAGGACGATCAAACCAACGACAACAAGCTGCTAGTTGCACTATTTGTTTTTGCTTTGTATTCAGACCTTGTAGTAATAATTCAACAATTGCTTGATTTCCACGAGAAAAATCAATTTCTATCTTTTTTTCTTTTTGGTTCCTAATCCAATCAAGATAATAGGGCAAACCCAGAAGTGTTGAATGTTAAGAAAGAGGTGATAAAAATAACCCAAAATATG
>NZ_CAWUOL010000197.1:0-1181 GCF_963923915.1 Nodularia chucula CCY0103
CAGAAGTGTTGAATGTTAAGAAAGAGGTGATAAAAATAACCCAAAATATGGTAAATTTTGGGCGAAGGATTAAAATACTTTAGTTTGAAAGTGATTATAAATTCATTTCCCAAGATTGTCAAAGACATCCTCAGACCCTTGCCAAAAAACGATTATCCGGTTTTGAATAGTCGTCTTTACGTTGAGTGTTGGTTGGCTTATGCCTTGGATAATAGTTTAACCAGTATGCGGGACTTATTTAAAAGATTAAATAATACAGGAATTGATGTAAGAATTTCGACATTTTCCAAGGCTAACACACACAGAAGTCAAGAAACATTCCAAAATATTTATCATCAATTGAATCAATTAGTCCAGAAAAAAGTCCAGAAAAAATTACATGATAAATACGCAATTTGTCCAATTGATTCAACAGTAATTACATTAACAAGCAAGTTGCTATGGGTGCTAGGTTATCATCAAGTAAAATTGTTTAGTTCCCTGAATCTTTCAACAGGTAGTCCAGAAGATAATTTGATAAATTTTGGTCATGCTCATGATTATAAATTTGGATCATCAATGATGTCTAATTTACCGCCAGATGCAGTTGGGGTAATGGACAGAGGTTTTGCAGGATTAAATTTCATGGGAGAGTTAGTGCAAAAAGACAAATATTTTGTAGTGCGAATTAAGAATAATTGTAAACTAGAATTTGAATCAGAAACTGGATTAGTAAAAATCGGTTCATCGACCGATGCTCCCGCTTATAGGGTAATTAATTTTTGTGATTTAGAAACGAAAACTGAATTCCGCTTAGTCACGAATTTACCTGCGGATGGAGAGGCCGCAGTTACAGATGAAGAAATCAGAGATATTTATCGTTTACGGTGGGGAGTTGAATTGTTATGGAAGTTTTTAAAGATGCACCTAAAACTGGATAGATTAATTAGCAAAAATGTTAATGGTATTGCTATTCAAATCTATGCTAGTCTCATCGCTTATCTGATTTTACAACTTGTATCTGTTCCTAAACAATGGGGTGAAAAGATGTTAGATAAATTCCGCTATCTACAAGCTTGTATGTGTCAACAAATCAGTTATGTTCATTGGATGGAAGATATCATGAAATGTTGACATTTTACCCTTGATAAAACTACTATACCTGAATATGTAAAGTTTTGTAACGAGATTCAACATTTCTG
>NZ_CAWUOL010000198.1:0-1169 GCF_963923915.1 Nodularia chucula CCY0103
GATTACCTACTTATTTCTTCTGTTGTTTTTTCACGACTTTTTCAGCAAGCCCTAAATAGTCTATCCATATCCTCATTAGTTTATTCTTCTGTTACGCACTGATAATTTTTGACATTAATAGGGAATAATGAAAATTAGAGTTATGTTTTACTTGTCACTCTTGGGAGCATTGTACCGTGAATGTAAGAACAATGGAAGAACTTGAGAAATTATTAGAATTAGGCGAATGGGAAAAAGCTAATACACAAACACACAGAATTATACGTGATAAATTTAGTCAAATAAATAGTGTATTTCTTGGTAGTTCAAATACATTATATTCAGAAGGTTTTAAAAATTTTCCTGGTGAAGACATCAATGCACTTGACGAACTTTGGATAAAATATAGTAATAAAAGGTTTGGAATT
Source organism: Nodularia chucula CCY0103 (assembly GCF_963923915.1). NCBI lineage: Bacteria > Bacillati > Cyanobacteriota > Cyanophyceae > Nostocales > Nodulariaceae > Nodularia > Nodularia chucula. The sequence continues at coordinate 408 of NZ_CAWUOL010000198.1, forward strand.
AGTATCCAAAAAAATATTTACAAAAATGTTGGTGGGAGGTTAGATGGTAGACCGCAGCAACCAGATGATAAAGATATTGAGGTCGTTTGGAAAGACTTTTCATCTAAGGTTGGATGGAAAGATTTAGCCAACCCAAATATAACCTTTAATAACGTTGATAATGCGCCTGATGGACATTTACCTTGTTGGAATGAAGAAATGATAAAAACAAGTGGTTTTGTAGGTCTTTTTGGTCGTATAGAGAACTGTAAATTATCTAGCTTGTAGAGTAGCGATTTAAATCGGTTACGCGTCTTGTCTGTCCATCTTGGCTGGACAAGAAAAGAACTTGTAAATTTTTATCACCTTACGGTGTCTTTAGCCCTCTTCTGTCACTTTCCGGAAAGCCAATCTCTAAAAGCTTTATCAGGCAGTCAGTCAATACAGGGTTCATATGTCTTTATCTGTGGTTTATTTCTTTATCTAATTGAAAGTGTTTACCAGACATGATTTACAGCAGTTTTCATGTATTTATGTATTTCTTTCTTCCTTTGCGCCTAACGTACTTCGTACTTCGCTACGCTGGTGCGTGAGATATAAAGATGTGGTTCATTTAGCTGAAAATAGCTGTAAACTGCAAAAGATAAGGCAAGAGACAAAACAAAACCCCCTAGCAATTATAAAAAGCTAAGGGGTTTTATTTTTTAAAAGATAAACCTGGCATCGAACTATTTTTGCGGAGGGCTACCCCTCAACTATCGTCGCCGCAACAGCGTTTCACCT
>NZ_CAWUOL010000199.1:0-1136 GCF_963923915.1 Nodularia chucula CCY0103
TAACTGTCACTTACGGTTATTCCCGTGACCATCGTCCTGACTTAAAACAATTTATTATAGAAATGATATGTTCAGGGGATGGAGACATACCAATATTTTTGAAACTAGCATCAGGAAACCAAGTAGATTCATCATGCTTTGGTCAAATAGCAGTAGAATATCAAAAACAATTAGAAGTTAATAGTCTCATAGTAGCAGACTCGGCTTTATATACAGAATCAAACCTGAAAATGATGTCAGAATTACGCTGGTTATGTCGAGTACCATTAAGCATAAAAGCAGCAAAATCATTAATCTCAACAATACCAGAATCAGAATTTATTGATAGTAAAATACCAGGATATAAATTAGCATCAAGAACCGAAAATTATGCAGGAATAGAACAGAGATGGCTAGTGGTGCAAAGTCAAGAAAGAAGAGAATCCGACTTGCGTAAACTCTCACGGAAAATTACCAAGGCAGAATCAAAAGCTGTACAGGAGTTAAAAAAGTTATCACAAGAAGAATTTGCTTGTGAAGCAGATGCTATCAAGGCATTATCAAAATTATCAAAACAATTCAAATATCACCAAATTAACGAGAGTAAAGTTACTCAAATCAAATCTAATAAAAAAGATAGTTCAGGAGAAATATCCTATCAAATATCAGCAACAGTCGCTCAGAATGAAAGTAAAATTCATACAGAAGTGCTGAGTGCAGGGCGTTTTATTATTGCGACCAATGTTTGGGATTCAAAGGAACTTAGCAATGATTCCATGCTCAGGGAATATAAAGCTCAACAATCATGTGAAAGAGGGTTTGGTTTTCTCAAAGACCCATTATTTTTTGCAGACAGTATTTTCCTCAAAAGTTCTGAGAGAATAGAGTCTCTGGGAATGATTATGGGTTTATGTCTACTGGTTTATACTTTGGCTCAACGTCAAATTAGAAATGCTCTGAAAGATTCCAAATCAACAATTAAAAATCAATTAGGTAAAGCAACTGACTGCCCTACTTTACGCTGGATTTTTCAATGCTTTCAGTGTATTCATTTAGTTGATTTTAACAACGAAAAATACGTCTCTAATTGGACTCAAGATAGGAATTTCATCCTGAATCTTTTACCAGATGATTGTTTTCGTTACTATCAATTAGCC
>NZ_CAWUOL010000200.1:0-1119 GCF_963923915.1 Nodularia chucula CCY0103
TTTGGTGGATTATTAGACCAGACAGGTACTTTCGGCAATTCCTTCGGGTTTGCAGGTGAACAAAGGGATGCTGCAACTGGGTTGGATTATCTGCGAGCGAGGTATTATGATTCCAGTTTGGGACGGTTTATCTCCAAAGATGAGTTTCCTGGATACTTAAACGACCCCTACAGTCAGCATGATTACCAATATGCTCATGCCAATCCTGTCAGATATACCGACCCAACTGGCTATTTCACTTTAGGAGATTTACTGGGGACGATACAGTTAGCAACTAGTCTAGCAGCAATTGGTGGCGGTGTCGGTGCGGGGGTAGGCTATATTACTGTTGCTGCGGCTACAGGTGCTAGTGGTGAAGAAATTCTGAGTATGTTTGGGCAATGGGGTACGGGTTTTGCCAGTGGTGTCTCTGGTGGTTTATTAACTGATGTTTATGAATATACCACTGGTGAGAAGATTGAACCAAACTATGCGATGCTCTACAATGCTGGGAATGTTACTGGCATTGCTGTGTCGTTCTTGGTGGGGATGAAGGCTGCTACTTGGGCTAAGACTACTATTGGTCCTCTGAAGTGGGTGGCGAGTGCGGATGCGGCTTTGGATGTGTATGGGGCTGGTAAGGCTAGTTATAATCTTTATCAGAGTTATCAGGATAATGGCAAGTTTGAACGTGAGGATGCTTGGAATCTGTTGGCTTATGTGCCTTTTGCTGCGTCTATTTTAAGTAGTAGGAAGTTCTTTGCGGCTAATAAGGCGATTAATAGTGGTGTTGAAGGTGTTGATAATGTTCTGCTTTCGACGAAGAAGACTGTTACTGAAATTAAGAATTGTTTTGTTGCTGGTACGGAAATTCTGACGACTGAGGGGATTAAGAATATTGAGGATGTTCAGGTTGGGGATTGGGTGATTGCTGATGATCCTACTACTCCTGGGGAGATTGAGGCAAGGCAGGTTTTAGATACGTTTGGTAGAGAAACGACAGCTTTAATTGACTTATATGTTGATGGGGAGGTGATTTCTACTACTGGGGAGCATCCTTTCTGGACTCCTGATAGGGGTTGGGTGGAAGCGAAGGATTTACAGGTTGGGAGTTTGTTGCAGACTGAGGATGGTCGGGTT
>NZ_CAWUOL010000201.1:0-1117 GCF_963923915.1 Nodularia chucula CCY0103
TAGAACTGAGTAAACGCCTGCTGGGAGACAATCATCCCGATATCGCCGCTAGCCTCAACAACTTGGCATTACTCTACGATTCCCAAGGAAGGTACGACCAAGCCGAACCCCTGTATCTCCAAGCTTTAGAACTGATTAAACGCCTACTGGGAGACTATCATCCCTTAGTGGCCACCACCCTCAACAACTTAGCATTACTCTACGATTCCCAAGGAAGGTACGACCAAGCCGAACCCCTGTATATTCAAGCTTTAGAACTCTTTAAACGCCTGCTGGGAGACTATCATCCCAATATCGCCGCCAGCCTCAACAACTTGGCAGAACTCTACCGTTCCCAAGGAAGGTACGACCAAGCCGAATCCCTGTATCTCCAAGCTTTAGAACTCTTTAAACGCCTGCTGGGAGACTATCATCCCTCAGTGGCCACCACCCTCAACAACTTGGCTGGACTCTACTATTCTCAAAGAAGGTACGACCAAGCCGAACCCCTATTACTCCAAGCTTTAGAACTCTTTAAACGCCTGCTGGGAGACTATCATCCCTCAGTGGCCACCACCCTCAACAACTTGGCTGAACTCTACTATTCCCAAGGAAAGTACGACCAAGCCGAACCCCTGTATCTCCAAGCTTTAGAACTGAGAAAACGCCTACTAGGAGACTATCATCCTGATGTCGCCTCCAGCTTCAGCAAATTGGGATCACTCTACGATTCCCAAGGAAAGTACGACCAAGCCGAAACCCTGTATCTCCGAGCTTTAGAACTGAGAAAACGCCTGCTAGGAGACTATCATCCCTCAGTGGCCACCACCCTCAACAACTTGGCTGAACTCTACGATTCCCAAGGAAGGTACGACCAAGCCGAACCCCTGTATCTCCAAGCTTTAAAACTCTATAAACGCCTGCTGGGAGACTATCATCCCCATACTGTTACTGTTCGTGAAAATTTGGAAGCTTGCCGGCAACAAAATTCAGGATAAAAATTATTGATGGTATTGTACGAGCGATTATGTTTAGTCCGGTTAATTAGTTGCCAATACTGCAATCATTGAACCCCACCCCCAACCCCTCCCCGCAAGCGAGGCTACGGTGTACACACAAGTAGGCCTAGAGCGAGTTT
>NZ_CAWUOL010000202.1:0-1100 GCF_963923915.1 Nodularia chucula CCY0103
ACGCCTAACTCATGACTAGAAGCTCGCACAAGAGTGCGGCTTGCAGAAATCAATTTTGATAGCCATAACCTGATTGTAGAATAAAAACGAATACTAGGGCGATTGACTCCGGCGGGCGTTTGTGCGCTTCCTTGCGAAACGATGGATTAAGGTAATCAAGGCAAAATCTGCAAATCACCTCAAAAATGGTGATGATTAATTTGATCTGCATCTAAGATTTATGCGTTTAATCAATCGGTTTCCAGCATTAGCTATTACCACTGCACTAATTACATTATTGGCATGGGGATGTTCACCAGTACCAAGCCAGCCACCAGCACCGACTAAACCCGTAATCAGTCCCCACTTGTTGTTAGGCAATCCCAGTGGGGCAAGTGCAACTGTTGCGACTCCTGATAATTACCTCATGGTAAAAAATCAGTATGCACTCTCCTACAACCGCAGCACAGGAACCCCCAATTGGGCAAGCTGGCAACTTAACAAGTCATGGTTAGGAGACGCAAAACGTCAAAATAACTTTCGCCCCGATGACACCTTACCAACTGGTTGGGAAAGGGTAACTGCTAACGATTACACGGGTTCTGGTTACGATAGAGGCCATGTTGTTCCTTCAGGCGATCGCACGCGGACAGTTGAGGATAACTCCGCCACTTTCTTGATGACTAACATGATACCGCAGACACCGAATAACAATCGGAATGCGTGGGAAAGTCTCGAAAGTTATTCTAGGGAGTTAGTCAGGAACGGTAAAGAACTTTACATTACGGCAGGGACTTTTGGCAGTCAAGGTCAACCCCTCAAAGGTAAGGTAACAATTCCTAAATTCACTTGGAAGATAGTTGTAGTTTTGGATAACCCCGGCGCTGGGCTTAAGGGTATTACTGCTAACACTCGCGTTATTGCCATTAATGTTCCCAATGACACAGAAGTGGACAACAGTTGGAGGTCTTACAAAGTAAGTGTTGATGAATTAGAAAAACTGACAGGTTATGATTTTATGTCTGATGTTTCCCCTAATATTCAAACCAGTATTGAGAGTAAAGTTGCTGACGGGGCGACAAACAAGGCTAAAAACAAGACAGTGTAAACAATGTAACGAT
>NZ_CAWUOL010000203.1:0-1043 GCF_963923915.1 Nodularia chucula CCY0103
TAAATATTTGAAGCACTCGTAATTTCTTACTTCTTTGAATGTGTCTCTATACTCCTCACAATATTCATCTATGATGCCTACTGTCGGGTGGGCATCTCTTGCCAAATGTTTGAGAATTTGTAATTCTACATCCATTGCTCTACCTACCTTGTAGAGATTTTTCCTTCCGTTCTTCTAGTCATTATATTCGGAAAGTGACAGAAGAGGGATATTATTTTAATAGTATACTAGATCCCAAATGGGTTCTATATTACGAGTAGCTAGAGAGGATCAAATTTTAAATATGGCTTTTGAGCAAATCGAAGCATTTTTAAAGAAAATGCAGTCTGAACCTGAACTTAAAAACGAGGTGCTCGCAGCACCAACCGCAGATGATGTTGCGCGAATAGCACTAAAGCTTGGTTTTGAATTTTCAGGTGATGAATTATTGAGAATGTCAGGTAAGAAAGTTGGCAGCATTACTGTTAGAAAAACTGATCTTCCTGGAGAGTACAACTAGGGGTCACGCGAGAATTTGTAAAAAATCGTACGCTAAGGGATCTAATCCCCAATCGGGGAAGCAGTAGGAATAGATGTCGGGCTAACAAATTTTATTGCCACTTCTAATGGTCTTTTAATCAAGCGTCCGAGGTTTTTTGTAGATGCCCAACGCAAGCTGAAATTGCTGCAACAGCGTGTCAAGAGAAAACGATTAGGCTCGAACAATTGGAAAAAAGCACAAAAGAAAGTTGCTTCATTGCATGAGTACGTTGCTAATTGTCGTAAAGATTGGCACAGAAAGCTGTCTCACCAAATTTGTGACAGCGCCGGGATGGTGTTTGTTGAGGATTTGAATTTAGTTGGCTTGTCCCGTGGAATGCTGGGTAAACATTGCCTGGATGCTGGGTTCGGTCAATTCTTTAATATTCTTGAACAAACTTGTTTTAAGCGTGATGTCTATTTTCAAAAAGTAGATGCACGGAAAACAAGCCAAATTTGTCCTAACTGCACGTGAGTTCGACGGAACTAAAAAATGGCAGGAGGTAGAGCAGGCAAATCTTTTG
>NZ_CAWUOL010000204.1:0-984 GCF_963923915.1 Nodularia chucula CCY0103
TTAAAGTATTTATATCTTAATTAAGTGTACCTCATAACAGACGGAAGTGCTGTAACTATCTCGAAAACCGAGAAAAGTCATCCTTAATTGGTGGCAATATGTTTGGCACAAATGCCGCCGAACTAGCTAGAGAATTTCGACTGTCTCGACAACTCAACCCAGAAGCCCTGAAAGTAGTTCACCATGTTTCCCTCTCACTCACCCCAGGCGAACAGCTAGATAACGATACATGGTGTGAAATCGCCGACAAATATATAGAGGCAATGGGTTACACAGCCAACCAATACGCCATTTACCGCCACAACGACCGCGACCACGACCATATACACATTTGCGCCAGCCGAATCAGCCTAGACAATGGTAAGATTACCAGTGATAGCTGGGAATACGTGCGCTCCGAAAAAATCATTCGCCAGCTTGAACTAGAATACAGTTTACAACAAGCTCAAAGTAGCAAAGAAAAACTCAACCGCGCCCCCAGCATAGGACAACAGCGACGCATCGAGCGAGAACAACTGGAATACGAGCAAGGTTTAAGAGATACAGCCCCACAACAAGCAATCAAAACCCAACTAATTGAACTGATTGACCGCGCCACAGTAGACCAACCAACCATGCCCCAAATGATTGAAAGATTGCAATTATTGGGTGTAGAAGTGCGCCACGGATTAACACGCAACGGCAAGAGTAAAGGCATCTCCTACGCCTGGAATGAGCAGAAATTTAGCGGTACAAGTTTAGGTGCAGCTTACACCTTCCCAGGACTACAAAAACATAAAGAAATTGACTACCAACCACAACGCGACGACCAACCCATTGAGCAACTGCTGTTAAATCCAGTCAAACCGATATCTTCTGATGAAGTACAAAAGTTTCTCCAAGAGATTGAACAGAAACAACAGTTGCCATTTACGCCCCCAGCAGAAGATGAAAGCCTATGGCCTACATTAAAAAATTACCTGACTGAAAAACGTGGCATCTCAT
>NZ_CAWUOL010000205.1:0-977 GCF_963923915.1 Nodularia chucula CCY0103
TTACTTTGAACAATTTAGTTGGAATCTCCACGGATCTCTCAACATTAGAGCATTCCATCAGTCATGGCAGCATATTGTAAACCGCCATTCAATTCTCCAAACCTGCTTTGTTTGGGAAGGTTTAAAAGAACCAGTACAAGTTGTGCATCGACAGGTAACTCTACCGTGGCAGGAGTATAATTGGCAGCATCTCTCTCCAGATGAACAACAACAAAAGTTAAGAGTTTTCTTGGAAAGCGATCGCTCTAGTGGTTTTGAACTTACGCAACCACCATTGATGCGTCTAACACTGGTTCAACTTTCGGATACATCCTATAACTTTACGTGGAGTCATCATCATCTGTTACTAGATGGGTGGTCTAGTGCCATAATTGTTAAGGAAGTTTTTGCTTGTTACAAAGCTTTCAGCAACGGTGAAGATGTCTTCTTAGAACCCATTCGCCCTTATCGAGATTATATTGTCTGGCTTCAGCAACAAAACCTATCTGTGGCTGAGACTTACTGGCGAGAGACGCTCAAAGGTTTTACTACTCCCACACGGTTGTGGGCAGATCCAGGCGCTAGAAAATCACTGACTCCCGAAGATGACTATGCCGAACAAGAAATTAAGTTTTCAGCAGTAACAACTACAGAGTTAGAATCCATAGCACAACAGCACCAGCTAACATTAAATACTTTGATACAAGGAGCTTGGGTGTTGCTATTAAGTTGCTACAGTGGTCAGGAAGATATAGTTTTTGGGGCAGTAGCTTCTGGTCGTCCCCCTACTCTAGCCAAAGCTGAGTCTATGGTAGGGTTATTTATCAATACACTACCCATTAGAGTAAAAGTCTCGCCCCAAGAATTTCTTTTACCTTGGCTGCAAAAAATTCAGACTCAATTAGTTGAGGCACGTCAATACGAATATACTCCTTTAGTAAAAATCCAAGGATGGAGTGAAGTTCCTAAAGGTTTGGCTCTGTTCGATAATATATTAG
>NZ_CAWUOL010000206.1:0-970 GCF_963923915.1 Nodularia chucula CCY0103
TAGACATATCCTTAATATAAACAATAAGGTATAATAAAGAACAAAAGCAAAGATTATGTGTAGAGAATATGACAAGTCCTTTGGCAAGAATAGAATCACATCCCCGTGAAGCAAAACGCCTAATAGGAATTAATTATGACCAGTTCTTAGCATTGGTATCTTTAGCAGAGCAAAGACATATAGAGAAACAAGCAGAAATTGAAAAAAAGAAAATTCGGATTATTGCCAAAGGAGGCGGGCGTAAACCAGAAATATCAGCCAAAGAAGGAATCTGCTTATGTCTAGTTTACCTGAGACAAAAACCAATTTTTGAAATTTTAGGGTTGTTGTTTGACATTTCCAAAACTAAAGCCAATGATACCTTTAATTATTGGGTAGATATTTTGAGAGAAATCTTACCAGCATCGCAAATAGAAGAGGTATCAACAGATAGTCAAAAATATCAAGATTTACAGCGGATGCTGTCGGAACATGAATTAATTATTGATAGTGCTGAACAAGCTATAGCAAGACCTGTAGACTATCAAGACCAAAAAAAATACTACTCAGGTAAGAAAAAAATGCACACCTTAAAAAATCAATTTATTGTTTTACCTGGTGGTGAAGATATTGTCGATGTCTGTGTGGGAATGTTGGGGAAAACAAGTGATATTAATTTATTTCGAGAAACTCGTCATAAATTTAATGAGAGACAAAAATTTCTTGGTGATAAAGCCTACATTGGAGATAATGCCATTACCACCCCTCATAAGAAACGTAAAAATACAGAAATTTCGGAATTACAAAAACAAGAAAATCAACAACTCTCGTCCCGTCGAATCGCCGTTGAACACATGATATGTCGGGTCAAAATCTTTCGTGTAGCCAGTGAGAGATTTCGTCTGGCTCGACATCGATATATTCAGGTAATTATGGCCGTCTGTGGACTGGTTCGATTACGAATTAATCGCTTATTTTCTCTGACTCTTAG
>NZ_CAWUOL010000207.1:0-925 GCF_963923915.1 Nodularia chucula CCY0103
ACGCGAACAGAAAAAAGCATCCACAGTCCTCCATAACGTAACTGGCAAGGAAAAAATCGAGAGTGAGACATCTACCCATAACGTTATGGGCGAAGTTGAAAGTGACTCGACAACCAACGTAACTGGCAAGGAAAAAATCGAGAGTGAGACATCTACCCATAACGTTATGGGTGAAGTTGAAAATGACTCAATAACCAACGTCACTGGCAAGGAAAAAGTCGAGGGTGAAGCATCTACCCATAACGTTATGGGCGAAGTCAAAAGTGACTCAATAACCAACGTAACTGGCAAGGAAAAAGTCGAGGGTGAGTCATCTACCCATAACGTTATGGGCGAAACAGAAAAAGATAACTCAGTCATCAATCAGGAGCCACCCGTAAACCCAGACCTAAAAATTGTTTCGGAAGTATTTGATAGCTTAGGGTTAATGACCTGGGAATCTTTCGTTAAGAACCGCCTGCCCTTATTAAACCTGACATCAGACATCCTTGAAGCACTAAGAAGAGGCGACCTGGAATACACCAAAGCCAAAGCCATCGCCCAGATTCAGGATAAAGAAGAGCGTCTTGTCTTTTTAGAACAAGCTATTGCCCAAAACTGGTCTTTAAGCGAAATCAAACAGCGCATTAGTGAAAAGAAAACCCCAACCTCTACTCCAAAAACCGAGTCTAACGATTACAAAGAGCGCTTTAATACTGCGACCACCAAACTAAGAAAATCGCGGATTTGGTCAGACCCTAAGAAGTGCAAACAGATAGAAAAATTGCTGGCGCAACTGGAGATGCTGACCCAAGTTGAGTAACCTGATTAAAACAGGGTGTAGGGTGTAGGGGATGGGGTGTAGTTCAAGAAAGTTTGTTCCACACCCTTACTCCTTTCATCTACTCAACCCCAGATGTAGAAAGCAGAAGAGTGAAATATTTTT
>NZ_CAWUOL010000208.1:0-894 GCF_963923915.1 Nodularia chucula CCY0103
CTGACGGGGCGACAAACAAGGCTAAAAACAAGACAGTGTAAACAATGTAACGATTTATGGTAAAAAAAGATAGGTCAGGGATTGTCAATAAGACCTATCTAATGAAAATGATACCTTTATTCTATCAAAAGCACTTAAAAAGTCAATTGAGTCTAAGAGAATACCTGTTTATCCAAATTTTGGTGAACATCCTACAGTCAATTAAAATCGTGAATTTAGAACGATTAGCGAATGGGATACCGTTACCAATTAAATTTGAGAGTAGAAGGAGAAGAATACAAAGATTTCTCTCATTACCAAATTTCACAATTGAAAAAATTTGGTTTCCGATTATTAGGGAATGGTTATCAATATACTTTACCCCAGAAAAAATAATTTATCTAGCCATTGATAGAACCAATTGGAATCGCATAAATTTATTTATGGTGAGTGTCATTTGGGATAAAAGAGCATTTCCAATCTATTTTAAATTATTGCCAAAATTAGGGAGTAGTAACATAGATGAGCAACAAAAACTATTGTCTCAAGTAATGCCACTTTTTCATAACTATGAAATATGTGTATTAGGTGATAGAGAATTTTGTTCTGTAAAACTCGCCAAGTACCTTAAAACATTGGGTGTATACTTTTGCTTGCGATTAAAAAAGAACGAATTTGTAGAGATTGAAAAAGATATTTTTCATGAATTAAACAGTTTGGGATTAGAACCTGGATTATCATTTTTTATTCAAGGTGTGAAGGTAACAAAGAGTCGTGGGTTCATGAGCTTTAACGTTGCTTGTAAGTGGAAGCGTAAAATCAACGGAGTAGCACCGAAAGAAGGATGGTTTATTTTAACGAATTTTGAGTCCTTAGAATTGGCTATTTCTGCCTATAAACAAAGATTTGATATTG
>NZ_CAWUOL010000209.1:0-894 GCF_963923915.1 Nodularia chucula CCY0103
ACAAAATTGGTCGTGCTTTTCTGTCCAGATAGTCATAGTGTTTTGTCACCACCTAACAGTTAGGTGGTGGGGATGTTGAAAGGTTTTAGTTAGTTATTTACTCTTTGGTCTGCAAGCCTGGAGGGGAGAACTCATCAGGCAGTTCATTAATTAGCTCAATTTTTAGCTCACGGCATATTTTCTTGAGTTGTGGGATCGTAGGTCTAGCTTCTGTTCTCCCAGAAATCCATCGCAAGTAAGTGGTGCGAGGGATGCCGCACCTCATAGCAAATTCATCCTGAGTCAGGTTTGTGCGTTGAATCCTTAGAGCGTCCAAAGGTGAATCACTTTCCTGTTTAAGTTTTTTACATTTTTCCATCATATACCTTGAATACCAATTTGGCACGTCTTGTTGACATAGATGTCTTGGCGTGCCAAACTGATACTTGTGAGACAACAAGAAACCAGCCGAGTTAATTACTCGGTAAGTATTTCTAACTATGGCTGGATGCTTAAAGTGTCTCACCCCTACTCTTCCAGAACAACAGTAGTTGAATGTCCTGGAACGCTCCCACCCCACACCGGGGATTACCACATGGAGCAAGCACCCGTGCATTGTGTAGCGAGTACCCCCGCACGGAAACACCCTGTACAAATTACTGAAGTCTTTGGCGCTGTTATAAGTTAGCGGCGCGGTAATTTTCTCATGTCTGCGTTAATGAAAACTAACCTTTGGAAATTGTGCGATCGCACAAAACAGCATGAAACCTAAAAACATCCATACAGGGTCAAGGAGGTGAAGCCTAGACGAAAATCATTTAATTTTTTCGCTGATGCTCTTTTTACGTTTAATTGAACACCTGAAATATATCTTCCATGTGTTGTAGCCAGTGTTAGCTGACTAACACTGGCATT
>NZ_CAWUOL010000210.1:0-807 GCF_963923915.1 Nodularia chucula CCY0103
TATTAATAACAACAATATCTCTAGTGTCAAATACTGCTGTTCTGTCAAATGCTTTGTAGGCAAGAGATTAATCTTGGAGTAACTTTTTTGCTTCATTTAATACTTCTAATAAATCACTAAGTCCAAATTTTGGTACAAAGTCGGGTTGTGCGTACCCTGTATATATTTCTATTTCTAGCATTTCAGGACCTTTATCTTTATTTATTTGTGCAATTGCTTCACCTTTATACTGAATTTCTACGGTTATTTCCTCGTAGTTTAAATCGCTGAAACGAAGGATTTCAAATCCAGAATCTAACTTAATCGCCATTTTTGTCTCCTAGTCTAAAAATCCAGAAAAACTACCATCACCGTTAAATCTTATTCCACGTCCATCAGGAATTCTAGCTTCAACGGCACCCTTGTTTCCAATCCCAACAAAAACAACGTCAGGATGATATAGAATCTCATCAACTTGTTGTTGAGCAATTAGATTTTTATTAGCGTTATTCCCAGTTAAGGCTGGAAAAGGAGAAGATCCTCTTTGACCTGATGCGTGCTTATCTAATGCTCGACCACCCTTAGTTAAGCCACCTTTACCCAAAGGTTCATTTGCGGCATTAACCAGCTCATTTAAATCTAGTGTGGTTGGATCTATTCTGTTGGGATTCGATGGGTCGTAGTATGAATTATGAACCAGAAGCCCCAACTCAGAGACAAAATAAGTATGAAATCCCTCTACCCTAAAATTATAAACCTCAAACAGCCCGGAGCGCTTCTCAACCCCATCAACATCAACAACCCGACCATCCTCAGTCTGCAACAAAC
>NZ_CAWUOL010000211.1:0-801 GCF_963923915.1 Nodularia chucula CCY0103
TTACCATATTTTGGGTTATTTTTATCACCTCTTTCTTAACATTCAACACTTCTGTGTTTACCCACATCTTTGGTAGTAAAAAAAGGATCAAATACTTTTGTCATTATATTTTTGTTAATTCCTCGGCCATTATCGGCAATGCGAATTGCTACCATGTTTGTATTCACTAACTCAGTAATAACATGAATTTGTCCTTTTTTTCTCGTGAAATTATCTTCTACAGCATCAATAGCATTACTTAAAATATTCATAAATACCTGGTTTAGTTGTCCAGGATAGCATTCTATATTAGGTAAATTACCATATTCTTTAATAACTACTATTTCTGGATGATTCGGTTGTGCTTTTAATCTGTTATAAGGAATCATCAAAGTACTATCCAGACCTTCATGGATATTTACCTGTTTAAAATCCGCTTCGTCTAAGCGGGAGAAATTTCGCAGAGATAAGACAATTTCCCGAATCCTCTCGGTTCCTAACTGCATAGAATGCAACAGTTTAATTAGGTCTTCTTTAATAAATAGCAGATCAACGTTGAGAATTTCTGCTTTAATTTCTTCTGGAGGATTAGGAAAATGTAATTGATAAAGTTCTACTAGCCATAGCAAGCTTTGAATATATTCATGGGCTGGAGTCAGATTACCATGAATAAAATTCACCGGATTGTTAATTTCATGAGCGATACCTGCAACCATATTACCTAGTGAAGACATTTTTTCACTTTGAATCAGTTGAGATTGGGTGTTTTGCAGAAGTGTTGAATGTTAAGAAAGAGGTGATAAAAATAACCCAAAATATGGT
>NZ_CAWUOL010000212.1:0-784 GCF_963923915.1 Nodularia chucula CCY0103
TAGGAGTTACGCATTGACAGAATAACAAAATAGTGAATTGATAAATATAGGTCGTCTACTTGCTAGGTATCAGACAATTAGAAAAATCACGAAACCATCCACAGCGCAATGCAATCTAGACCTATACACCTTATTTTTACTGTCAGAGCCAAAGTTTGGGGGGTGTAGTAGGTTAGCAGAGATATTAGGAGACGTTTCACATGATAGTGTGAATCGCTTTTTATTGAGAGAACGATATGAACCGAAAGATTTATTCAACATTATAGAGAAAGTTATTAACTTGGTAGGAGGAATACTAAGTGTAGATGATACAGTTATAGAAAAGATTTACAGCGACCCGAAAAATGCCGAATTAATCGGTTATTTTTGGTCAGGAAAAGCCCATAAAACAATTATTGGCTTAAATTTAATCACTCTATATTACAGTGATATGCATGGTAATTCAGTGCCAATAAATTACAGAATATATGATAAGAAGGAGGGAAAAACAAAAAACGATTATTTTAGAGAAATGGTAAGTGAAATAATAAGCTGGGGAGTCAAACCCAGAATGGTAACAGGTGATAGTTGGTATTCAGGAGTAGAGAACTTGAAATTTCTAAAGAACCAGAAATTGGGTTTTCTTTTCGGAATTGAAAAAAATAGAACTGTTTCAAATGAGCCGCACAAGTATTGTCAAGTAAGCACTCTGGCTATTCCCGAATCAGGATTAAGGACTCATCTGAAAGAATTTGGATTTATAAAGTTGTTTAGGAAAGACTTTAAAAAAGAAGACTCTAGACAC
>NZ_CAWUOL010000213.1:0-746 GCF_963923915.1 Nodularia chucula CCY0103
ACTCCTTTCATCTACTCAACCCCAGATGTAGAAAGCAGAAGAGTGAAATATTTTTTATACTAAGCTTGAGTGCCTTTCAAAGGGTTTAAGTTTCCATGCTAGAGTCAGAAAAACTTATCCAGATAGTAAAAGCTTGGTTAGCCTACATCAAATTAGAAGAACTGACTCAAGCCGAGGTCGAGCGTTCTTCAGATATCTATTCAAAAGTAGTAGATAAAGGAGTGCAACTGGTTGGCAACAAATTACTTTTAGATAGCGAAATATTTACGCAATTCCAGAAACAGCAACAAGCAGCCAAAAGAGGTAACAAAAATGATGTTCAAATGGCGGTTGCTTTCCCACAAATTTATAGAATCAACGGTAAAGGAAAAGAGCAAAAGCTGAAATATCTGCCTCTGTTCACAATTGATATTTCACCCATATTCAAAGGCAATTACCGTAAAACTGGCTGGGACTTAACCGAATACGAGTTTCAGCCAGTAGTCGTTAATTTAATGCGACTCTACACACTAGAGGAAGAGCAAGCCGAATCACTGATTGTTGCGTCAGGAATATTGAAATTCTTAGAAGATACCTTTAAAGGAAGATTCCCGACCCTGCGAGACTTCCTTGACTTGGTAGACTTACCAAACGGAAGATACAAAACTCTTCAACAACCTTATTTGCTACGCTGCGACTTTACACCCTATAACGCCCAAATAAAGCAAGACCTGCAAGAAATCCTCAAGCAACTGCAACAAACTGAC
>NZ_CAWUOL010000214.1:0-718 GCF_963923915.1 Nodularia chucula CCY0103
GGACTCAACTTAATATTTCTTTCTTTCTCTAGCTTTATTGATAATTGACGACTATAGGAATCCGGTTTGAATTTTGAAAACATACTGAGATTAAAATCTTTATCCAACGAGGCGTTTATCTTAAAATCCGTTCAGAAATCAAATAGGAGTCCTATATTATATGTCCGTGGTTCGTTTTTGAGGCATTCTTCTAAATAAACAATATCCTCTTCTTTCCACTTTTGGATTCCTCCTTTACCCGGTGCATCCCATAGTCCCCCTAAACCTTTTTTATCCCATTTATGAAGTGTTTCCCTTACTGTTTGGTCTGCCCAATTAAAATGGGCTGCTATTTTTTCCACATACCATCCACGAGAATTTAACCTCACCACTTCGGCTCTATCTTTTACTTTTTGTGATACCGTTATGGCTGTCCTTAACTCAAATAAAGTTCTATCTTCTTCTTGGTTCAGAAATACTCTAAGACGTGCTGGCATTTTTTATACCCATTTATCTTATTTACTGTATTTACTTATTGTTACACATTTTGGTTATTTCACGCCCACCTACTTATTTCATATGTCCTCTTCATCAAAAATTTTATTACAGTAACCTTCTACTTCTAAAAGTCAATTCCTTCTAGTTTTAGTTCTATTGGAGTAATAGATAATTTTTTCATATATCTATTCAGAAGTGTTGAATGTTAAGAAAGAGGTGATAAAAATAACCCAAAATATGG
>NZ_CAWUOL010000215.1:0-694 GCF_963923915.1 Nodularia chucula CCY0103
GTATCAGGGGTATTCAAGGCATCCAAGGTATCAGGGGTATTCAAGGTATTCAAGGTATCAGGGGTATTCAAGGCATCCAAGGTATCAGGGGTATTCAAGGCATCCAAGGTATCAGGGGTATTCAAGGTATTCAAGGCAATTTTAATATGGCTGAATTAGCTGGTGTAATGGGGCTGTTAGGAACCATAAACTCAAACATTACTCAAGGTAATGCTCAAACATGGAATCAGATCCAAAGAGCAAAAGTAGAGGTGATAGACAACGCCAGGCGGCTCCCCACCGACCAAATTAAATCAGCAGCCCAAGAAGCCTTTTGTGAGGAATTACAGAATGGTAGATGCTTCCCGGCTGGGTTAAATATGTGGTATCAATCAAGCCCACTGGCTAATATTTCTCAAACAGCATCAATTGTTCCGGTAACGGCTGGAGTAGCAGCATTAAACGTAAAAGTTGCGGCGCTCAATGGACAAGTTGCAGCACTCAATGCAACGGCTTTATCAACTGCTGCAACTGTTACAGCATTACGTCCAACAATTATAAATACTGGTAATGCAGTCAATAATCAAAATAACTCAATTACCAACTTAGGGAATAACGTTAACAACTTAACTAACGTTACTAACCAGACTAATACTAGCGTTAACAACTTAACTAACGTTACTAACCAGACTAATACTAGTGTTAACAACTTAAC
>NZ_CAWUOL010000216.1:0-665 GCF_963923915.1 Nodularia chucula CCY0103
TAAAACTACTATACCTGAATATGTAAAGTTTTGTAACGAGATTCAACATTTCTGGCATCTAGGGTATTAGCGGTATTAGGAACAGGAGCACTATTTCCTAAATGAGAAAACTTAGCATCATTTGGATTTTTAGCCCAAGCAGTAGAAACTGACGCAACAATAGATAAAGTAAAAGCAACCGCATAAATCAGATTTTTTATCAAAACATTCCTTGTTTTTTGATTAACTCTATATCTATAATTGTGAATGACATTGATGAAATTAAGATGAAATATTGTTAGATTCAGTATGATTTAGAATATTGTTATTAGATACAATTATTCAAAACTATTGTTAATGTATTAATTTAATAATTAAAATAAAAAATAAAACAAAATCCTGATCTTTAAATCATTGATGAATTTAAGGCAAGGAGCTTGTTTTATTGAATAGCATTGAGTTTAAAGATTTACACGAAATCTAGCTACATCTATAGGTATTTCTGCATTTGTGACAACAAGATTAATCGCCACCAAATTATCTATCCACATACTCAACTAAATTGATTTAAACCATGTTTTCTTGAGCAAGAGGACATGGATAACTTGGATCGCCTGTTTCTATATAAAAAAATAGGAGTTACGCATTGACAGAATAACAAAATAGTGAATTGATAAATATAGGTC
>NZ_CAWUOL010000217.1:0-665 GCF_963923915.1 Nodularia chucula CCY0103
TACCATATTTTGGGTTATTTTTATCACCTCTTTCTTAACATTCAACACTTCTGCACTGGGTAACTGCTATATGGAATTTTAGGTAACCATTTCTGAAAGTTGGTTTGGGATACTTTCAGTAGTTCTTCGCTGATATCTAAGGCTAGATATTGATTGATTTTTCCGATTTTATCCAGTTGGGAAATATATTTTTTTACTGGGTAAGAATTACCCGCACCGACATCGATAATATTCAAGTTTTGGCAATTTTGATAACTGCCGTTTAGATAGTTAAAATTTTTATGTAATAGCTCAATTTCTACGTTGTTTGGTTGATACCATTTGGGACTAATATATTTTTGATAAAAGTTATCCCAAATGCTGGCTCCTGTTTCTCTGTAAGCGTATTTTACAGGAATTTCTCTGCTGTTTTCTAATGCGTCTATTAGTTCTAATAGTTCTATGGGGGAAGATATAAATTTTAAGGTTGATTCTAGTCTTTTTTGGGAATTTTTAAGGGTTTCTTTAGGCATTTTTTATAGAGGGAAGACGGTTTATATCACGCGGAGGAGCCAGTGCGGTTTTGGGGGTCTCCCTCATGAGCAACTGGCGTGCGCGGAGGCTATGCCTTGACAGGGTTAGCGCGTCTCAAACCCTATTGACAGTGGGATTCTAGGAGAGGATTG
>NZ_CAWUOL010000218.1:0-653 GCF_963923915.1 Nodularia chucula CCY0103
TAGGGTTTGCTGAATAAAGCCAAAAGCCAGAGAAATAAAGAGATTCAGGGTCAGAAAAGAGGAATAAAGTGGAAAGAAAAAGGGTAAAATAGGTAAAAACCCTTGCATTAAGATGCGTTAATATGTATCGAAAAGCGCATAAACAAGACACGCCGCCAGAAAGCTTTGAACTACCCTTTGGGGGAAAACTAGCCTCAGATAACCGTTGGGTAGTCTTGGCGGAAATAATACCTTGGACAGAGTTTGAAGCCGAATACGCAGCCATATTTACAGAACAAATAGGCGCACCAGCGAAAACATTTAGAATGGCATTGGGAGCATTAATAATTAAAGAGAAATTAGGAACAAGTGATAGGGAAACAGTGGAGCAAATCAGGGAGAATCCCTATTTACAATACTTTATAGGAATATCAGCCTACAGTAATAAAGCGCCATTTGACCCGTCAATGCTGGTTCACTTTAGAGAAAGAATAGATATAAATTTAGTCAACAAAATCAATCA
Organism: Nodularia chucula CCY0103; assembly: GCF_963923915.1. Classification (NCBI taxonomy): domain Bacteria; kingdom Bacillati; phylum Cyanobacteriota; class Cyanophyceae; order Nostocales; family Nodulariaceae; genus Nodularia; species Nodularia chucula. Next base: position 503 of record NZ_CAWUOL010000218.1, read on the forward strand.
AGAAATTGTCAAACAGGTGTTAGAAAAAAAACAGGAGGAGGAAGTAAAATCAAAAAAGTCAGAAGTCGAGGATTCAAAAAATCAGCCGACCAATAGGGGAAAATTAATATTAGATGCCAGTTGTGCGCCATCTGATATCAGCTATCCTACA
>NZ_CAWUOL010000219.1:0-644 GCF_963923915.1 Nodularia chucula CCY0103
ATTGTTAAATTTAAAACGTTCTGTACGGTAATTATTTCGTTCTCCTCTGGCATCTATCCCATCAATAACTGCATAAGCTAGGTCTATTTCATCATCGAACATCTGTCCAGAAATTTCGTGTTTTTTAAGTTGTTGCCACTCTAGTTCAATTTTATTCATCTCAGAACAATATTTAGGCAGAAAGAAAATATATAATCCTAAACTTTCCCACTTTGTCCAATATTCTTGTACTTCAAGAGATTTATGTATAGAACCATTATCTTGAACTATGACTCGTATTCGTCCATTAGTTTTTAATTCTTGTTCAGCCTGAATAGCTTCATATTCCATCATCTTGATATAAGTTTCACTGGTGATACTGCCAATAACTAAACCATAAATGAAAGTTACTAATGGTTGAAATAAACCAAGAATACTCAATCTTCTTCCACGTCTTTTAGTTTGTTCTAATCGCTTCTGTTCCCCAACTGGATAATATGTATAACCGGGTGAACACCACATACAAAACCCTGATTCATCTAAATATTTCAGGTCTATCTCTCCCGCACCAGCTGCTATTTCCAGCATTTCCAGGTCTGCTTGTTTAATTTCTCTTTCTACAGGATCTTGCTTTTTTCTATGACTAATTCTGGCTCTTTTCCAAT
>NZ_CAWUOL010000220.1:0-640 GCF_963923915.1 Nodularia chucula CCY0103
GAAGTAAACTACTAGGGGAGGGGACTTTATGAGGAAAAAGAAAATGGAAAATCCCATCAAAATACACGCGCAACAGTCGGAGGGAAAAGCATTTGGAGACCCGCGACTGATAAAAAGGGGGCAGCATTATACGAAGCAATGGGAAAACATCAATCAATCAGCATTCGACAAATAAGTAGAAATAGGGCCGAACAAGTGGCATACTACCGTTTTTTGGAGAATAAAAACGTGACAGTAGGGGAATTAGTCCAAAGCCTGTCAGACCACTGCGTGTCCCAGGTAGAAAGAAAACATATATTAGCAATCAGTGATACTAGCGAAATTAACTTACAGTCTCATGTAGGTAGGTTGAAAGCAGAAGGAATAGGGGTCGTAGGAAACAACACAGATGTAGGATTTTATCTTCATCCCACCCTAGTATTGGATGCAGAAAATGGATTTCCCTTGGGGGTCAGCACAGTAAAACTGTGGACAAGAGACATCAATCATGGGGATAAGCATCAGCGCAATTACCAAAAATTGCCGATAGAAAAAAAAGAATCCTATAAATGGTTGCGTTCTGCCGATGAAACCCAACAGTGTTTAAGTCTAGGTGGAGCCAAAATGGTGACTCATATTGCCGACAGAGAAAGCGATATAT
>NZ_CAWUOL010000221.1:0-638 GCF_963923915.1 Nodularia chucula CCY0103
AGATTTGCCTGCTCTACCTCCTGCCATTTTTTAGTTCCGTCGAACTCACGTTAAACTACATTTTCGCAATCGCCAAATGTGAGTAAATCATTCAGAATCAGTTAACGAAAGGATAGCAAAGTATATGTATATGCAGTTGTCTGATCATGAAAGAGAAATAGCTTTGAAATATAAATTTGGCAAGTTTCTCAAAATTGAGGAAATCCCGTGCAAAAATTATTTTGCACGTAATGAATTGGTGGGGACAGTGATCATTAGTTTGACATTTGCCGCTTTTATGAGTGCTTGTCTGATAGGGCTTTTTTCGTCGCTCATTGAGGGACTTAGCAATATCTTGGAATTATTGAATCTCAAACCCTTAAATTCACTCAATTTGTTATCACCTTCAGGCATACTACAAAATACATTAACTCTGCAAATTACGTTTGGTGTATTTTTAGTCCTGGTTTTATGGATGTTTTTTATTTCGTCTAAACTAAAATATGCTGAGAGAATTGTTGCTTTTGAGCATGGTTTATATCAGATAAAGTTAGGTTTTTTCCGACGAGAGAAAGAAATTCATTGTAGATATGAAGATATTAAATATCAGAAGTGTTGAATGTTAAGAAAGAGGTGATAAAAATAACCCAAAATATGGT
>NZ_CAWUOL010000222.1:0-610 GCF_963923915.1 Nodularia chucula CCY0103
TACACAATGCACGGGTGCTTGCTCCATGTGGTATTCCCCGGTGTGGGGTGGGAGCGGTTTTATCTATACAAGAATCCTAATAGGATAGTGGACAAAAGTCAAGTATCCTATTAGGATATTTTGTAGTGGATTTTGATATCTTATATAGGAAGCAGCATGAGGAAAGTAAGTGAAGAAAGCAAAACACCGCGAAAACGGCGAACTGAAGAAGAACGTCGGAATAGCCCTGACGGACACGGCTATAGTGGGGCTAGATTCGATGGCCCAGGCAATGGGTGTCAGTCGCTCTCACTTGATAGAGATGATAGGCAGGAAGGAAATACCGATAAACGCAGCGGACACGCGATTGTTGGGGGAATCCTGTCTCAGTTGATCACCAAAACTCAATCTCAGATCAACGATACGGAAAATAATTTATGTGATCTGAAAAATCAACTGAGAGAGTTAGAACAATTATCAAACGAGTTTGAATTTCAAGAAAATCCATAAACCGTCCACCTATCCACAGGTCGGACGGTTTTTTAATGTCTACCATCAACATCCCCACCACCTAACTAGGTGGTGACAAAACACTATGACTATCTGGACAGAAAAGCACGACCAATTTTGT
>NZ_CAWUOL010000223.1:0-608 GCF_963923915.1 Nodularia chucula CCY0103
AGCCATCAAGTTAACCAAAAAGTTAAATGGACTACGGTGACGAGAGTGTTCGATTTGACAGATATTTTTGAGATGGTCATTGACCGACTCAATGACAGCGCGTTTGCGTAATAGAATCTTATCAATCAGTTTGACCAAACGATTTTTCATTTTCTTTTTAGATTTGGTGACTAACTGCAATCCTCGTTCATATAACTCCTCAAATAATTTTTGAGATATATATCCTCTGTCACCAAAAAGTTTACCAATTAAGTCCTTAGTCATATCTGGGACTGGTTTTCGGTCATCCACGTTGGCAGGAGTTAGGGAAAATGCCAATAATTCTCCACAATCATTAATAATCAAATGTAGTTTAAATCCAAAATGCCAGCCCACAGAATTTTTTCCCCATTTGACTAAACCTTTAAATACCTTGTGACAATGCGCCCTGGCATTGTGACAAACATTGATGGGGGTGGAATCGATAAAGCTAATCCCAGTGATTTCCCCAGTGCGTGTATGTAAAAAGCAACATAAAAGCATTAAACACCAAGGCATCAATTCCACAAACCTGGTGTAGCTCACCAAATTCGGAAATGCTTCACGCCAACCCGGCAAGACTTGTAGTG
>NZ_CAWUOL010000224.1:0-597 GCF_963923915.1 Nodularia chucula CCY0103
CCGTCCCTGAATCATTTGTAGAATGCGGACAGCGACTGACAAAGCTAATACAGTCAGTCGTTGGATAGCCGCAATCGACTCTAATTGTGTAGCTTCGAGATTCAATCCGGCAGTTTTGAGGATGGCGAATAGTTGTTCAATTCGCCATCGCCATGTGTACCATTGAATGACTTGCAGTGCTTGTTCTAAACACACAACTTCGTGGGTGGTAAGCAATCGCCAATGAATCGGTTCTTGACCAGGTGGTGGGTTGACTTCCAAGGCTTCCACTGCGTAAAGCTGAACACTAGAGGGATAATCTTGGGCATTTAATTTATCTGGACGTTGAATTTTTACCACCGCACGGCGAACAATGAGTAATGCCTCTCTGGCTTTTCTACCGCTACGTGAATCGGACAGAACATCGACTGTGTAAGTTCCTTCACCTGGTTGTTGATTTAAATATGTATACAGCGATTGAGTATTTCCTGATAGGCGACGGTCAGTGCGCGCTCTGACCAAGACATGATTTTCTGGGTTTGCTACAGTGGCGAATTCCTCATATATATCGCTTTCTCTGTCGGCAATATGAGTCACCATTTTGGCTCCACCTAGACT
>NZ_CAWUOL010000225.1:0-596 GCF_963923915.1 Nodularia chucula CCY0103
TTAACGTGAGTTCGAGGGAGAGGAAGGGGCAAAAAACTTGCTGTGTAAAAATTTGCTCAAGTGGGATTCACGGGAACGGTAAGCGTTAGCTATGCCGTCAGGCTTTAAGCGCACAGTAAGACATCACTACGATTAATTGAGAATCGGTAAAAAGTGGCAAAAAAATGCCGAAACTAAAAATATCAAAGAAAAATCAAGGTTTCGGCTATGTCTACAATTGTATCTCGCCTCGACATTACACAAATTTTCTGCGACGTAGATGATTTTTGTCACCAATGGGAAAACCTCTGGCAGCAAGTACCGCAATTGCCATCAAAAATGGGAGAAAAACGTAGCAAATCGAGGATGCATTGATCCGAAGTGATGACAATAGTCATAGCCTTTCATGGCAGTGGATATAAGACATTTAAGGAATTTTACACACTACAAGTCTTGCCGGGTTGGCGTGAAGCATTTCCGAATTTGGTGAGCTACACAAGGTTTGTGGAATTGATGCCTTGGTGTTTAATGCTTTTATGTTGCTTTTTACATACACGCACTTGAGAAATTACTGGGATTAGCTTTATCGATTCCACCCCCATCAATGTTTGTCACAA
>NZ_CAWUOL010000226.1:0-561 GCF_963923915.1 Nodularia chucula CCY0103
CTTCAGTGATTTTGGTCATGAGAGCATCAAAAAACCGTCCGACCTGTGGATAGGTGGACGGTTTATTCAGTGGATTTAATTTCGGAAAGCTGTTGTAGCTCTTGAAGTCTGCTTTTTAACAATTGAGACTGTTGGTCATGATATGCCAGTTGCTTCTCAGTCTCGTTTATCAGCTGGCCAACGAGTTTCCCAGCGAGTCTTTCAATTGACTGTCCTCTAAGGATAGAGGTATCTGTTCCGTAGCTATTTTCTCTACCAGTTCCGACCTGGTGAGTCCCAAGCCCTGCGCCAATTCTTGAAAAAGTTCCCACGCATCCGGGTTGACTTTTAAGCTTACTCCCTTCGTTTCGCGCCCCTTGGGTCGTCCCGTCCTTGCCATAGTTACTATCCTGCATAATATTTTCTTGCTTCCAATTATTGCATATCCGAAAATCCATAAACTAATATTGACATAGGATATTTGGATATGCAATAGTAGGGCTAATTGGATTTTCAGATATCCGATAGCTCCCACCCCACACCGGGGAATACCACATGGAGCAAGCACCCGTGCATTGTGTA
>NZ_CAWUOL010000227.1:0-553 GCF_963923915.1 Nodularia chucula CCY0103
CTTCAGTGATTTTGGTCATGAGAGCATCAAAAAACCGTCCGACCTGTGGATAGGTAGACGGTTTATGGATTTTCTTGAATTTTCTGATCTAACTCTTCTTGAAGCGCACGAAATTCATTAATTCTAGATTCCAGTCGCTCAATTTCCAGTTTTTTGACGGCCAGCTGCTGTTCCCATTCTTCAACTAGCTGGCGGAGCATTCCCCCAGTAACTGTTCTTCCTGGTTTTCTGAAATTAAATTCCTGGCTATTCGTTCTATAAACTCGCTCTTGCTGATTCCCATAGTCTTGGCCTTGACTTCCAGCAGCTCCACGCCCTCTGGGGTTAGGGTCAAGGTTATATTTTCCTTCCTCTGTCCGTGAGTCGCTTTTCTGCCCATTTATTCTACCCATGTACTTTTCCTTATTCTACAGGTGTGGTATTGACAATTTAACACGTGTGATAATAGACTATCTTTAGTTGTACACGGGTACAACCGAATTAGCAAGTGGATTTTAAAACGCTCCCACCCCACACCGGGGATTACCACATGGAGCAAGCACCCGTGCATTGT
>NZ_CAWUOL010000228.1:0-543 GCF_963923915.1 Nodularia chucula CCY0103
TCAGTTGGGATAATTTTAACGAATCAGGGGACTTAAAATCACAAGTAGAAGCCTACAAAAATTACACTGGGTATTATCCTGAATCAGTTCATGTTGATAAAATTTATCGGACTAGAGACAACCGAGCTTGGTGTAAAGAACGAGGAATTAGAATCAGTGGTCCTCCACTGGGTAGACCACCTAAAAATGTCAGTCCTGAAAAAAAGAAACAAGCTTTAGAAGATGAACGGATTCGTAACTCTATTGAGGGGAAATTTGGACAGGGTAAACGGAGATTTAGCCTGGGTAGAGTCATGGCTAAACTGCCTCATACTTCTTTAACTTCTATTTCCATAACTTTTTTAGTCATGAATCTTTCTACTCTGTTATTACGGCTTTTTTGGGGATTTTTGTGTCAATTTTTCAAAACTACGTCTTTTTTTCCGCTTCCGATTAATAAACTTGATGATTTAGGAAGTTTTAGACAACGAAAACTTATCTTTATTCTTGCCTGATTACCTACTCAATTCTCCTCAACTTTTTCTCGACTTTTTCAGCAAACCC
>NZ_CAWUOL010000229.1:0-538 GCF_963923915.1 Nodularia chucula CCY0103
ATCCCCAATTGCAAGTAAAAAAAAAGAGGTGCGATCGCACCTCCCAAAAGAGTCTTAAACTTAAAATTTTAGATCAAGCGCGGTAAGGATACTCACGCCCAAAAACTTGAGACTGCAATTCCTTCTGAGATTGAGATAATTCTGCAATTGCATTCTTCAGATTTTGAATATCTCGCTCTAAGACTCCCAACTTTCCTACCTCATTGGCTATCGATAAATCCAGCCTAGATGAATTAGTTGCAATTAAGTGTTTAAGCGTACTCTCTACACTGGCTAGCTTGTAAATAATCGCAATTGCATAGGCCACAAGAATCGCAATCTCTACAAGATTTTTGAAGTCCATTCCGGTCATAAGTTTAGCTGAGATTCAATAATTGATAACCGAGACTTGATTTGCTCCAAGGATTGGAGCGCTTGATCAGGGTCGTCCCCGTCGTACCACCATGCTTCAATATTCATACGCTCATGCCAGCGCGGAATATCCAATTGAATGGTAAAAGGCAATACCCCATAATCGGGGAATCGAATTAGGGTCAGT
>NZ_CAWUOL010000230.1:0-531 GCF_963923915.1 Nodularia chucula CCY0103
TACTGTATTTACTTATTGTTACACATTTTGGTTATTTCACGCCCACCTACTTAGAGATAGATTTAGTAGATGCTAAAAGAGTTAATCACCCGAATATAAGTCATAAAATAGGCAAGTCTATACTAGAACAACAAGGTGGTAAATTTTTGCAAGGAATTGGTAAGTTATCATCCAAAGTATCGAGAAACATAGTTTATGATGTAGGTAAATTTATAGGTATGAAATTTAAACCTTGGGGGGCTTTTAAGGCAGCTAAGTTTATTAGGGGTTTAGGTCCAGTATTTGCTGTGGGTGGGGTAATATTCGATGCTGCTATGACAGCTAAAGAAGAACAAGAACAGCAAGAAAATCAGCGTAAGTTACTTGGAGCTAGAGCGCAAGTAAGAGAAGAGTTCAAAAACTTAGCGGAGGAAATGCGACAAGAGTATGAGTCAAATATTGAAGAAGCTTTAATTTTGTACGATGAAGAATTAAATGATACAGCGTTTCCGGCTGTTATGAGGTACAGTAGCAGCAATTAGCAAACCAGTT
>NZ_CAWUOL010000231.1:0-522 GCF_963923915.1 Nodularia chucula CCY0103
GTGGGATGTGGTTCTTTAAACAAAATTGGTCGTGCTTTTCTGTCCAGATAGTCATGATTTTAAATGCAGAAATATGTCACCACCTAACTGTTAGGTGGTGGGGATGTTAATTGCGATCGCGCTCCAAGTCCCAAATTGCTTTTTCCCAACACCACTGATCTGATTGATTTGGAAACGAAGCTTTCACTTGTCTGACTAGTCTGTAAGCTAAATCCTCATCTCCCCTTACCATCCTCAACAGCTTGCCTTTGGTTGATGAATTAACCCGTTGCTTGAGCTTGGGCTTGGGACTCTTTCTCGTAGTCCGCCTGTAACGGCGCTGTGCTGATTGATGCGAGTCGATAACTAGCCAAGCAAGATACAAAGCCCCTGCCAACATCGCCAGTATCAGTATTAAAATTGGATGGTTCATGATGAGTTAATAACGTGAGTGGTATTAATTCATCATGTAGCTTTTAAGTCTTTCTCTTCAGTGATTTTGGTCATGAGAGCATCAAAAAACCGTCCGACCTGTGGATAGGT
>NZ_CAWUOL010000232.1:0-496 GCF_963923915.1 Nodularia chucula CCY0103
CTAAATTTTCTGGCTCTATATGTTTGACCTTTTCCCAATAATCTAATCTTAAATTCAGGACTCTCTCTGTACCTGCTTGGGTACTCCGCTTTGTTTTTTTTTCCGATTTAATCCTAATTTCTGCAATGCACGACACATTGCACTTCGACCTACAAAATTGCCTGTCTTGTCTGCAAATAATTCACATAACTCTATCAATGTTGCATCTGGATGTGCTGCAACTAACTCTCTCAACTCTATGTCAGCATTTGTCAGATGACTAAATTGTGGTTTTCCTCGCGGCTTGGATTGTAAATTTCCATCAACTTTTTGTTGTTTTACAAGCTTCTGCACTAAACTCTTTGTCACGGAAAATATGTTAGCTACTTTCCTAATTGAAATGTTTTTCTCAATATGTGCTGCAACTATTTTTTCTCGAAGATCGACAGAGTATGACTTCATTTTAAAGTATTTATATCTTAATTAAGTGTACCTCATAACAGACGGAAGTGCTGTA
>NZ_CAWUOL010000233.1:0-493 GCF_963923915.1 Nodularia chucula CCY0103
CAATTATAGATACATTATATAACTCCCTAATCGTCAAAAATATCAACAAACCAAGAACTTATAGAAACAGAGCGAGAAAGAACTATTTAACAGTAGCTAAAAAAAGGAAAGTCACCTTTAGAGAAAGAAGAAAGGCTATCAAAAAGCAACTGCAATATATCAAAAGAAACCTAGCTCATATTCAGCAACTACAAGAAGAGGGTGCATCACTATTAAAATTGAGCAACAGACAATATAAAATGCTGCTAGTAGTGGCAGAAGTTTATCGTCAACAACTGTGGTTATATGAAAATAAAAAACGCAGTATAGAAGACCGGATTGTCAGTTTAAGTCAACCACATATTCGTCCAATAGTCCGTGGTAAAGCCGGAACCAACGTAGAATTTGGAGCCAAGTTTTCCGCCAGTTGCTTTGATGGCTATGTGTTTTTAGACCACATCAGTTGGGATAATTTTAACGAATCAGGGGACTTAAAATCACAAGTAGAAGCCTA
>NZ_CAWUOL010000234.1:0-478 GCF_963923915.1 Nodularia chucula CCY0103
AAATCGATTGCGATAAGCAAATAGATAATTGAGATGGTCATCTCTAGGTCGGTCGTGGGTATTTGTTGAGCTTTCAAACTATATGTTGGGTTCGGATAATGGGCTATTAGCTCAGGTGGTTAGAGCGCACCCCTGATAAGGGTGAGGTCCCTGGTTCGAGTCCAGGATGGCCCACCTGAAATCGGTTAACAGTCAACAGTAAACAGTGGTCAGTAAAAAAAACTGATAATTGGGAACTGATACCTGATAACTGACTGATGGGGGTTTAGCTCAGTTGGTAGAGCGCCTGCTTTGCAAGCAGGATGTCAGCGGTTCGAGTCCGCTAATCTCCACCTTGTGTAAAAACTATCAAAAATGTATAACTTGGTTGCCAATGAAAGAGAAAGGTAGCAGTTATGTTTTTTGTAGTGAATAACGCATTTTAGTAAAAAAAGAGTAGGAAAAAGATTCAGCAATTGATTGTGTTGTAATGACAATC
>NZ_CAWUOL010000235.1:0-471 GCF_963923915.1 Nodularia chucula CCY0103
AATTTAAGATTAGATTATTGGGAAAAGGTCAAACATATAGAGCCAGAAAATTTAGTATTTTTGGATGAAACTGGTGTTTTACTGGGTTTAACAAGGTCTCATGCCCGTTCACAAAGGGGAACAAGAGCTTACTCTCTCAACCCCTTTTATCGAGGCTCAAAAGTTACCGTAATTGGAGCAATTAGTCTTAAAAAAGTAGTGGCATTAATGACAATGAATAATTCTATGGATAGCAAAGCTTTTGTTGTGTTTGTTGAGAAGTTTTTAGTGCCAGAGTTATGGTCAGGAGCAGTGGTGGTGATGGATAATTTATCCGCACATAAACTAGATTCAATTGTGCCAATGATTGAATCTGTCGGTGCTTCAGTTCTATGTTTATCACCATACTCACCAGATTTCAACCCCATTGAGTTATGGTGGTCACAACTTAAATCTTTTTTACGGATGTTTTCACCGACTACAACAGAAATG
>NZ_CAWUOL010000236.1:0-445 GCF_963923915.1 Nodularia chucula CCY0103
TCCACCCCCATCAATGTTTGTCACAATGCCAGGGCGCATTGTCACAAGGTATTTAAAGGTTTAGTCAAATGGGGAAAAAATTCTGTGGGCTGGCATTTTGGATTTAAACTACATTTGATTATTAATGATTGTGGAGAATTATTGGCATTTTCCCTAACTCCTGCCAATGTGGATGACCGAAAACCAGTCCCAGATATGACTAAGGACTTAATTGGTAAACTTTTTGGTGACAGAGGATATATATCTCAAAAATTATTTGAGGAGTTATATGAACGAGGATTGCAGTTAGTCACCAAATCTAAAAAGAAAATGAAAAATCCTTTGGTCAAACTGATTGATAAGATTCTATTACGCAAACGCGCTGTCATTGAGTCGGTCAATGACCATCTCAAAAATATCTGTCCAATCGAACACTCTCGTCACCGTAGTCCATTTAACTTTTTGG
>NZ_CAWUOL010000237.1:0-413 GCF_963923915.1 Nodularia chucula CCY0103
CGCCCAAATAAAGCAAGACCTGCAAGAAATCCTCAAGCAACTGCAACAAACTGACCATAAGAGCGAATGGCTAACTGAAACTTCCCCCGCAATGCAGTATCTCTGGGGAAAGCCACAATCACCCAGACATCAACAGGGTGTAGGGGGTAGGGTGTCGGGTGTGGGGAAAGAAGAGGATGGGGATTGCAACGCCAACATGACTCTTAATTCCAAACTTGCAGATTCTCAGACTAAAAGTTTTTCCTCTACACCCTACACCCCATACCCCACACCCAGAGCGCCCATTCCTCCCCCACCTGATACCGAGGATGGGAAGGAATGGGCGCGACCTGATGAAGTGATGTTTTGGGGAGCCTTTCCCGACCACGCACCTGATGAATATCAAGCGGCTGTCCTCAAACACACCCAAGAAA
>NZ_CAWUOL010000238.1:0-412 GCF_963923915.1 Nodularia chucula CCY0103
TAGGACTTACGCATTGACAAAAGACATCACCTATACACTCTAGTTCATGCGATCGCTATTAAGATTAGCAAAAATATGCTCACGTACAACTAAAGTAAACAGATTTCGTTGTATTTCATACCAATTGCTAATTATTTTTTCAGAGCGCATAAACTCCAACTTAACAAAAGCTTGAAGTGAACAAAAGATGTGAGTCTTAATTGCATGAGTATCTCTAACCATGAACCGACAAATTCCACATACTTGTTTTATGGCTCGATGAAAGGTTTCAATTCCCCAATGAGTATCATGAATTGTGACAAATTCATTTCTAGTTATATCCTCGATTTTTTCCTCATCTGGAAGATACAAAATATAGTGTCTAGAGTCTTCTTTTTTAAAGTCTTTCCTAAACAACTTTATAAATCCAAAT
>NZ_CAWUOL010000239.1:0-359 GCF_963923915.1 Nodularia chucula CCY0103
TTATCTCTTTTGGTGATTTTACTGCTAATTCTTCTAATTCTTGATTATTGACTACTTTTTGACTCTCAAATATTACTTCTGGTAAGCTGGTGTTATACTGCCCATGTACGTGCATTGATGATGAATCTAGATGTGACGTTGACAGTGATACTCCAAATTTTTGCGCGGCTTTTACAGCTATGATAAAAAATATTGTATTCAATCCTTTGATAAACAGTTTATCCATGACTCTCCCCAGTTTATCGTCATTGAGATATTCTGGTTTTACTCCTGTTCCTATTAGATGCTCACAGGCGATTGTTTCAAAATATTGGGGAAACATATATAAGGGTTTTGATACAAATCCTAACCCGTTTATT
>NZ_CAWUOL010000240.1:0-336 GCF_963923915.1 Nodularia chucula CCY0103
CTGACTGGCTAACACCTTTTAGGGGATTTTTTTTGCGTCATCCACAGAATTTTCCGAAATTGCTCCGGACAATGGTAGATGTGCCGAGAAGAATAAACTAGTAGATGCACCCTGATAACTAACTCCCCTGACTGGCTAACACCTTTTAGGGGATTTTTTTTGCGTCATCCACAGAATTTTCCGAAATTGCTCCGGACAATGGTAGATGTGCCGAGAAGAATAAACTAGTAGATGCACCCTGATAACTAACTCCCCTGACTGGCTAACACCTTTTAGGGGATTTTTTTTGCGTCATCCACAGAATTTTCCGAAATTGCTCCGGACAATGGTAGATGT
>NZ_CAWUOL010000241.1:0-325 GCF_963923915.1 Nodularia chucula CCY0103
GTTGTTCCAAGCGTAATGGTTATCAGGTTTAAATTCCAAGGCTTTGTCATAAGATACAAGTGCTTCTTCATAGCGTTCTAAATTCCCTAGCGCATTTCCCCGGTTGTACCAAGCTTCGTGGTAATCAGGTTTAAATTCCAGGGCTTTGTCAAAAGATGAGATCGCTTGTTCATAGCGTCCTAAATTCCACAGCGCAATCCCTCGCTTATTCCAAGCGTCGTGGTTATCAGGTTTAAATTCCAGGGCTTTGTCAAAAGATGAGATCGCTTCTTCATAGCGTTCTAAATTCCCTAGCGCATTCCCCCGGAAGTACCAAGCTTGGTGG
>NZ_CAWUOL010000242.1:0-322 GCF_963923915.1 Nodularia chucula CCY0103
ACGCGGGCCAGCTCGACATCGCGCTCTGCCTGCTGCAACTGGGCGGCATGCCTGGCGCGCGCGTCCGGGCCAGCCTTCAAGCCGGGAGGCTTCGTGCGCAGCTGACGGACAAGCGCCTCGGCCTGGCGCAGGTCAGCGCGGGCCGCATCGAGTTGAGCGCCCTCGGCGCTGTCAGGTGGCGTCGTCGCGGCAGTGGACGGCGCGGCCGACGCGCGCGCAGGCGTCGCCGGTGTCGGGCTGCCAGCCGGTCCCTGCACAGGCCGGGTCGCGGTCGCGGGCGCGGATGGCGCCGCTTGGCCGCCGCCGGGCGCGGGGCTCTCTT
>NZ_CAWUOL010000243.1:0-290 GCF_963923915.1 Nodularia chucula CCY0103
GGACAGGGTAAACGGAGATTTAGCCTGGGTAGAGTCATGGCTAAACTGCCTCATACTTCTTTAACTTCTATTTCCATAACTTTTTTAGTCATGAATCTTTCTACTCTGTTATTACGGCTTTTTTGGGGATTTTTGTGTCAATTTTTCCAAACTACGTCTTTTTTACCTTCCTTGATTAATAAAAGTGATGCTTTGAGCATTTTTAGTCAACAAAAACTTATCTTTGCTACTGCCTGATTACCTACTTATTTCTTCTGTTGTTTTTTCACGACTTTTTCAGCAAGCCCTAA
>NZ_CAWUOL010000244.1:0-290 GCF_963923915.1 Nodularia chucula CCY0103
CGTGCGCCCGCTGTCGACAGCGCCCAACCGGCCGCACCCGCCCAGACCGGCGCCGCTTCCACTCAGCCCACGGCGCCTGCCGTCCCAGACGCCCAGCCGGTACAACAGGCCGCCGCCGTCGAACGCAGCCTGTCCTTCTCGCGCCTGTCGCAGGCGACGATCGAAACGACGGCCCATCTCGCCGCCCAGATCGCCCGCAGCCTGGACGGCAAATCGACCCGTTTCGACATGGTGCTGACGCCGGAAGACCTGGGCCGGGTCGATGTCAGTCTTGAAATCGGCGACGACGG
>NZ_CAWUOL010000245.1:0-280 GCF_963923915.1 Nodularia chucula CCY0103
GTCCGGCAGGGTCAGATAGCCCTCGGCATTCGGGTCCAGGTCCACCTGATCCAGCGACAGGCTGCCGAATTGCATGGTGCGGTGGATTTCGGCCTGTTCGGCGGGCGTGGTCGGACGGGTGGCGCGGAACCGCCACGGGTCATGACCGGTGATGATGACGACCCCGTGGGATTCGATGATGGCGGTGCGGCCGCTTTCTCTGGCCCACAGCGATTCCAGCTTGGCGAAGTCGATCTTGACCACAATGACGCCCAGCGCCCGACTGTCCTCGTCGATGCGG
>NZ_CAWUOL010000246.1:0-279 GCF_963923915.1 Nodularia chucula CCY0103
TGCGAGAGGCCACGACTTTCGAGGTCGTCCAACCGACGCTCTTCTAAGAGCCCCCAGCGCTCCGCATCTTTGTATTGTTTGAACGTGCGAGAGACGGCCTTAAAGCCCTGTCTCCTGACCTGAACCTGCCATTTCCCTTGGCGGCGTCGAATGGTTGCCATGTCGGTCCTCTGTGACGTGAGAGTGACCGGCCGGAAATTTTGCTGGAAGGGAGGCTGTGTGTCTCACCCATCAGACTGATTTGTCTAAGGAAGAGATGGTGGACGCGACAGGGATTGA
>NZ_CAWUOL010000247.1:0-277 GCF_963923915.1 Nodularia chucula CCY0103
GCCTGAAACTGCTGGCGGCCTGGATGGCGAACCAGACCCGGCAGGGAAAACTGCAGGTTCCGAACCCTGACGAGGCCGCTGAAATGTTCTCGGGCCTGGTCATGGGCCACGGGCATCTGAAGGCCATGCTGGGCGTCGAACAGATCAACGCCGACGGCATCGAGCAGCGCGCCAGGGAGGCCGTGCGCGTCTTCATGGCCGCCTATGCGCCCCAGTCATAGAGGCGGGCCTGTCCGCCCCTGCGGGATCGCGCTTTCAGTATGAAACTCAAGTCTGC
>NZ_CAWUOL010000248.1:0-275 GCF_963923915.1 Nodularia chucula CCY0103
CTGTCCTCCAGCAGGATTCCAGGCCGGCTTCACCTGCGATCGGCGATGCCGCGGCCAAACTTACGGTGATGATCGTCGAGGACGACCCCGACGTGGCCGAAGACTTGGTGATGATGTTCGTCGATGCTGGATACGATTTGGCTGGGCCGTTCCACGATGCCGATGTGGCCGAGGTCTCTGCCTGTCTTCAACGGATCGATCTCGCTGTGGTCGACATCAACCTATCAGGCGCAGCTTCGGGCATTGATCTGGCTCGCGCGCTGGGGATGCATTGG
>NZ_CAWUOL010000249.1:0-273 GCF_963923915.1 Nodularia chucula CCY0103
GGCAGGTCGTCGAAGGGATCAGGCCCGTCGAACTGCATGTCTCCGCCCTTGAAACAGCGCTTCCAGAGCCAAGCGATCTCGTCCCCAGGTCCTTCGAGGCTGAAGGGACCATTTCCGGTAAAGCCGTTCCATTCGGCATCGACCGCATCGAAGGCGATGACGACATCACCCTCATCATCGGCGGGCTCGATGTGGTCTATCCTAGCGTAGGCGCGGCGCGGTGGTTCGCGGCGACCCTCGCCCCGGATAAAGTAGCGGTTCATCAGCCCTCAG
>NZ_CAWUOL010000250.1:0-271 GCF_963923915.1 Nodularia chucula CCY0103
TGCTGATTAGGCAAGTCCTCTTGTCAACAGGGTTTGAGATGCGCTGACCCTGCTCTATACTCCTCACAATATTCATCTATGATGCCTACTGTCGGGTGGGCATCTCTTGCCAAATGTTTGAGAATTTGTAATTCTACATCCATTGCTCTACCTACCTTGTAGAGATTTTTCCTTCCGTTCTTCTAGTCATTATATTCGGAAAGTGACAGAAGAGGGATATATCGCTTTCTCTGTCGGCAATATGAGTCACCATTTTGGCTCCACCTAGACT
>NZ_CAWUOL010000251.1:0-271 GCF_963923915.1 Nodularia chucula CCY0103
GCGAGCCGCCCATGCGTCGTGCGGCGAGGCTGGGCACATAGCCGAGCTTGGCCACGGCGGCCAGAACGCGTTCCTGCACGACCGGACGCACGTTCGGCTCCTTGTTCATCACCCGAGAGACGGTCTGAAGCGACACGCCGGCCTCTGCAGCGACGTGTTTGATTGTAACCGCTCGGCGCAAACGACAGCTTCCTTATTTCCAGCTCTACATAGAGCCGGTCTTCACCGTACGAAAGTCGGATCGCATCCTACACGGGCGCCAGCCATTCCG
>NZ_CAWUOL010000252.1:0-268 GCF_963923915.1 Nodularia chucula CCY0103
TTAGGCACGCTGGTGTGCTCACCAGCAACACCTTCATTCTGGAACGCATCCAGCACGAGCTCCAGCGAGCTCTCCAGGGTAAGGCCAGTGGGAAGGTGATTGATATCGATATAGCTTACGTGTGCAGACATTTTCATGCTCCATTGATTGCGAATTCGCCGAGGAATATCTCGACCCTAAAAGCCGCGCCGTACGTATGCATACGTCGCGCATGCGAAAAATTCGCATGTCTCTTACTCGAGCAGGCACGCGCCCACCCGTTTCATTG
>NZ_CAWUOL010000253.1:0-267 GCF_963923915.1 Nodularia chucula CCY0103
GTTCATCCTGAGCCAGGATCAAACTCTCCGTTTTGTTAAGTTTGTTTTAGCTCTTCTCCGAGTATCTCTACTCGTTATCCTGCATTTTTTCTTTGATTCACTTCTGGACTTGTCTGTCCAAATTCTATCTTTCTGACGAGGATTGGTTCTTATTTAGCTTTCAAAATATTTTGTTTTCTCGGTTCAGGTGTTGCGGCTTTCGCTTTGGCACTTATCTAATATATCTATTCTCTCTGGTTTCGTCAAGGGGTTATCCAAAGTTTTTTT
>NZ_CAWUOL010000254.1:0-265 GCF_963923915.1 Nodularia chucula CCY0103
CTGACCCTGAATCTCTTTATTTCTCTGGCTTTTGGCTTTATTCAGCAAACCCTACTTATCCTATCTTGTAAAACATTGCCGAAAACGGAAGTTGAAGACTCTTATCAAGAAAGGCCAAAACCCTTATTCTTCCTCTCACTCGCTCTCATAACATTGCCTAAAATGAACCAAACTAGGCAATGTTTGAATATTTGAAAGACATAAATACATGGGTGGCCGCCGAGATACGTGCAAAATGGGACACGTTGTAAAGTTTTGTTAAGAA
>NZ_CAWUOL010000255.1:0-264 GCF_963923915.1 Nodularia chucula CCY0103
GGCCGGCGATGGCGCCGGCCAGCGCTGCTTGCGCCTGGTTGGCCCCTTCGGCCTTGGCCTTGTATTCGCCGGCTTGCTGCCCCGTCAGGCCGATCACGTCGCGCGCGGCGATCAGGTTCTTGAGGTACTTGTCCCAATCGGCGCTTGCCATGCCGCCGATGGCCGACGTAACCGCCGCGCCCATGACCTGGGCACCCTTCGCCACACCGGCCTGCGCGCCTGTCACGGCGTCCAGGCGGCCCGTCAGCCTATCGACCTCGCGGC
>NZ_CAWUOL010000256.1:0-257 GCF_963923915.1 Nodularia chucula CCY0103
GATTGCCGCCGTTGCTCGGCCGATCTGGACGGTTCCAGCCGTTGTCGGGGCGGTCGGGACGATTGCCGCCATTGTTGGGACGATCCGGGCGGTTCCAGCCGTTGTCAGGACGGTCAGGCCGCTGTCCGCCGCCATTGTCGGGGCGGCTGGGCTGGCCGGTTCCGGGACGGTCGGGACGGTCGGGACGGTTCCAGCCGCCTTCCGGACGGTCCGGGCGGGCGCCGCCGGTGTTCGGGCGATCAGGGCGATCGGGACGG
>NZ_CAWUOL010000257.1:0-257 GCF_963923915.1 Nodularia chucula CCY0103
CCCGGTCCATGCTTCGCGGATAGTTGGACGACACGTACTCGGCGCCGTCAAAAGGAGCCGGTGGAGCATTGACCGTGATGCGGAAGACCGGCGAGGTGAGGAATCGAAGGTGCTCGTCTCCATTGATGTACTTCACGGCCGTTGCCTTGAGCACGTATTCGTACGTGCCCGTCGATATACCGCTCTCCGTGTAGGTACCCACAGGCAACGTGGATACCGCGACGTTGTTGCGCAACAAGCGCATGTCGGTGAGGAAT
>NZ_CAWUOL010000258.1:0-256 GCF_963923915.1 Nodularia chucula CCY0103
GTTGGCCAGTTGGGCGTCCTTCAGCAGCTGCTCGTCCTTCACCATGCCGAAGAGGCGGTCGTAGTTCCAGGTGGTATCCCGGAACACGCGGCCGTCCTCGAAGTCGGCCAGGCAGTCCGACAGGTCGACCACGATGTCCTTGTCGGTGTCACTCTCGATGGTGAAGCGGTCCAGGGCGTTGCGGACCTGCCACGGGCCGCCGCTCCAGTCGCCGCGCGTGCGCTGGCCGGCGATGGCCAGGTCCAGGTACTTGTCC
>NZ_CAWUOL010000259.1:0-251 GCF_963923915.1 Nodularia chucula CCY0103
CGGCGAGGTCCGCGCCATCGACGAACTGCAGGTCATCGATGCGGCCCACGGCCGCGAGGTCGGCCGCGGCACCGGCGAGGGCGGCGCGCACCTCAGCGGGGGCCGCCACGACGGCGCGCGCCACGGGCGTCTTCTGCGAAGCTTTCGCCTCCGTCTTCGCCCGGCGGATTCCGATCAGTGCCGCGCTAGTCGCGGTGAGCACCGCGGGATCACCAGCGCGCTCACCCGGCACGGGCCAGGCGGCCGTGTGG
>NZ_CAWUOL010000260.1:0-249 GCF_963923915.1 Nodularia chucula CCY0103
GAGTCTGAGCGTTCTCCAGCCGACGCTTGGTCGAATTCGACCAGCCCTGATCCATCTGTCTGACGTTCGAGCTGGAGCTCAAGCGCTTTCGAGACTGTTTCATCTCCAGCACGAAACAGCCGCGTCGATAGCAGTCGATGAAACCCCAGTGCGTCGTTCCGTCCAGATGGTCGAAGCGCACCACCTGCTCGAAAGAATAGTTCGGATCGTTGGCCCTAACGTCGTTGGGGGCCGGCACACCCAGCAGAT
>NZ_CAWUOL010000261.1:0-247 GCF_963923915.1 Nodularia chucula CCY0103
TGCGACCACCAGTCCAAATATCCGGGTAATTTACAAGGTCCACCAAACTATAAAAAAGTAGTTGTGTTTTATAAGTTTCAATAAAGTTTTCTTGGCGTTGCACATAGCTGGATGGACGCAGATAAACGCAGATATTTTTGTTTTTATTTGACATCAGTCACGACCATTGAAGATGTCCAATCAAATCATTCAGCCATTTACCAGTTGCAGAATCAAAAGCTGCTAGCAGTAAAAAAAATTGCCCTCA
>NZ_CAWUOL010000262.1:0-247 GCF_963923915.1 Nodularia chucula CCY0103
TTCTCCAGGCGCTGTCGCCTAAGGTTTAGACCCCTGGCCAGATGCCGCCGCCAGTTCAGCACTTCGGCGGCATGCTGCGGCAGTTTCCCGTGCCCTGACGGCGGCCTCAGCAAGGGCGGCCATGGCTTTCAGCCGGTCCAAACTGGCCTCGCGTCGGCGCCGGGTCTCGGGCGCGAGCCCCTTGCCGCTAGATTTCAGGAACGCTTCCTCACGGTGGATGGGGGTCACTGCGCGTCTCCTTCAGGCG
>NZ_CAWUOL010000263.1:0-247 GCF_963923915.1 Nodularia chucula CCY0103
TGCCCCTTAGGTCTTGAGTTGAAACTGTGACATCAAGGTAAGATTTTTCCTCCTCCTTTTTTAGCTAACCATTGCATCCAGGCTTTAGTCTGTGCCGCAGATAAACAACTTTGTGGTAGCGGAATTTGCCGATACTTATCCCCAAATCTCTTGGGACAAACAAAAGTCAGTGATAAATCTGGGAGGAATTGGCAAAGTTAACTGGTAAGAGTCAAAGTTGGATTCGAGGAAGTCAAAAGTCGAGGTG
>NZ_CAWUOL010000264.1:0-246 GCF_963923915.1 Nodularia chucula CCY0103
CTCGCCGCAGCATTGCATTCGTAGTACTCCACCGTCAACGCTAGGCCGTCGGGCTTGAGCCAGTCCGGCGCGCGGCGTGTCGCCGTTGCCGACAACAGCATATTGCCGATTTTGAGCCGAACTGCCTTGTCGGCAAGCTCGTCGAAATCGGCCTGCTGCAGCACACACGGCAACTGGCCGTAATGGAACACTTGGTCAAAGGGCGTGCGCATGCACGTTCTCCTTAGTCAACGAACAAGCGCTGAG
>NZ_CAWUOL010000265.1:0-244 GCF_963923915.1 Nodularia chucula CCY0103
CGCCGCCTGTTCGCCGGCGGTCGGGTTCTGGGCGCTGAAACCGCCGTTGGACACCAACCACATGCCCAACAGCAGGATGGCCACCGCGCCGGTCGACAACAACAGCAGCACCAGCATGCGCGGATTGCGTCGGCCGCCGCGCACATATTGCGCCTCGACGGGGCGTCCTTCGTGGACCGCGTCGGCGGCCTTGTCGTGGCGGTCGGGTTCTACGGGTGTCATGGGCGCCTCTCATTGAACGAAT
>NZ_CAWUOL010000266.1:0-243 GCF_963923915.1 Nodularia chucula CCY0103
TCATCCGCGCCGACATCCTGCCCGACGACATCGAACCCGAACATGCGGTCCTGTCCCTGGCGGACCAGACCCAGGCCGAGGCGGTCAAGGATCGAGGCCATGATCTGGCGCTTCACCTGAAACGGACCTGGCGGCTGAACTCCCTGGGCGAAATGGCCGCCACCCTGGCGCACGAACTGAATCAGCCGCTGGGCGCGGCGACGGTCTATCTGCAAGCCGGGCGGAAAGCCCTGAAGCAGACCG
>NZ_CAWUOL010000267.1:0-240 GCF_963923915.1 Nodularia chucula CCY0103
CGTCTCGGCCTGGGCCAGCAGATCCGGCGCGGCGCGGCCCCGCGTCTCGCGGCGCAGGCGCTCGAGTTCGCGCGGGTCATTCATCGTGGGCGTTTCGCCCCAGGCGCAGCAGACGAATTTCCAAGAGTTGAGCCGCCACGGGACGGGGTTGCAGACCACGCCGCCCTGCGGGTGTACCTGGTGCGCAGTAATGCCAGGAACCTTGCCGCAGCGCGAGCAGTGCGAAAGCTCAAGGCCTTC
>NZ_CAWUOL010000268.1:0-240 GCF_963923915.1 Nodularia chucula CCY0103
TTGCGGGCAGACTAGAAGGAAGCTGACGCGCAATCAGGGTGCGAACCTCATCCAGCACATTATTTTCTAACATTGTGTCTACTCGACGATCGCACTTTTCATAGAGCCGCTGACGGTCAGGTTCAATGACAATGCCTGTCCAAGCGCCTGATTTGAGTAGAGGGAGCGTGTCAGCCTGCCAGTCGCTGATCGCACGACCGCTGGAGACGTAGACGCTCATGGCGCGCACCAGTCGCTGGC
>NZ_CAWUOL010000269.1:0-240 GCF_963923915.1 Nodularia chucula CCY0103
GCCTGCCCGCCTGCGGCGCCATCGTCGGGTCCAGCCACCAGCCTTTGCCCTCCGCCTCGGCCCGCACGACGCAGTGATCAACGGCTGTTGCGTGCGGCATGGCCTCATTCAGCCCCGCCCCTGTCGCCGTATTCACCAGCGCCGGACACGCCTCCAGACCAAGGCGCTGCAGCACGACAGTCAGCAACCGCGACGCGTCCTTGCAGTCGCCGTACCGACTGTCCCAAATCTCCCTGATGG
>NZ_CAWUOL010000270.1:0-239 GCF_963923915.1 Nodularia chucula CCY0103
GCCGGGGATCAGGGGCGAGGTCTGGGTCGCGGCGCCGGGCGGGTCGAAGACGACCGGCGGACGGCCGTAGAGAAGCGTGGTCATGCCCCGCCCTTAACGCCGCAAGGCCGTTTTCACCAGCGACGCACTTCTCAAGGCGTCATTCCGGGGCGAAGCGGAGCGAAGAACCCGGACCCGAAGGGCGGCGCGTAGCAGCCAACCCAGGGGCGCCGTCGCTTCGCTGAAGGCGTTCGACGCCG
>NZ_CAWUOL010000271.1:0-239 GCF_963923915.1 Nodularia chucula CCY0103
GGGCGGAAGCGGCCGGGGCCGAGGGGGCGCTGGCGGGGCTCGCCATCGCTCTGGACGAAGGCTTGATCACGAGCGTCGAGGCGGAGCGGCGGGCGCGCGGCCCGCGCAGGCGCCGGGGGCGGGCCATGAGATTCGCCGAACTGCTGGACGCCATCGCCGATCCGTCTGTCTTCCTGTCTCAGGCCCAGCCTGCCGACACCATATTGTGCCGGTGCGAGGATGTGACGCAGGGCGCTGTC
>NZ_CAWUOL010000272.1:0-239 GCF_963923915.1 Nodularia chucula CCY0103
CCAAATCGTTGGCATGGCCCCAGCACCAGCCCACATACCGGATTTGCTTCATGAGTAACTCGCGCTCGCTGCACGCCACTTCAGTCGCTTGAGCGTTCGCGGCACCCCCGCGACATAGCGTATCCAGACGGTCTGCCTCGGCGAGCATTCCGGAAACTTCAGCACGCGACCGAGCGCTGTTCCCCGCAGGCAAATTGCCCTCGAATCGGCAATCGAGAATTGGGGTTTGGAAGGCCATG
>NZ_CAWUOL010000273.1:0-238 GCF_963923915.1 Nodularia chucula CCY0103
ACAAGGCCGCCCCGCCGGAGTTCTCCTCCAACGGCAAGCACGGGCCTTACTAGGCCGGTTCGGGCTTCAGTTTTCCGACCACTCGGCTTGTCATTCCGGGGCGTCCGCAGGACGAACCCGGAACCCAGGAGGGTCGCACGCGCCATTGAGGACTGCTGACGATGAGAATGTGGCCCTGAGTTCCGGGTTCTTCGCTTTGCTCAGCCCCGGAATGACGGTTTGGGCTAAGCCTCGAAGA
>NZ_CAWUOL010000274.1:0-238 GCF_963923915.1 Nodularia chucula CCY0103
TCTAACCCATCAGGCCGAAGTGGGCGAGCGGCAGTTGCAGCCTGCTTCGATGCGGCGCGGATCAGGTTTCGGCCGCAGGCAGCTCCAGCACCGCCTGCAGGCCGCCCATGTCGCTGTCGCTCAGGGTCAGCCGCCCGCCATAGGCCCGCGTCAGGTCGTCGACGATGGACAGGCCCAGACCCGAACCGGGCGCGCTTTCGTCCAGTCGCGAACCGCGCTTGATCA
The DNA here is from genome assembly GCF_963923915.1 of Nodularia chucula CCY0103. NCBI lineage: Bacteria > Bacillati > Cyanobacteriota > Cyanophyceae > Nostocales > Nodulariaceae > Nodularia > Nodularia chucula. Next base: position 226 of record NZ_CAWUOL010000274.1, read on the forward strand.
CCTCGTCACGCTG
>NZ_CAWUOL010000275.1:0-237 GCF_963923915.1 Nodularia chucula CCY0103
GGTCCTGAAGGAACATGAACGCCCTTGCTTACGGTCTTTGACTCCAGCCGAGATTTTTTAATCCTTCCACAGCAATCAGTGATTAATCAAACCTTTAAAGACTGGTTGACCCCTTCTCTAGACACCAGCTTAAGCTGGAGTTACTCAACGGCAGTCATTAATGGGGTCACTCGTGGCAATGACACTAGCTTCAGAGACAATCCTAGATTTTTATAGGGTTTGAGACGCGCTAACCCT
>NZ_CAWUOL010000276.1:0-237 GCF_963923915.1 Nodularia chucula CCY0103
CGCGACACCAGGCCGGATGCTTCCGGGAAGTGGACTTCTCCGCCGGGCCGGTTCGGCCCAGGCGCTTGTGTGCTGCGGATTATCGACGACACCCGGCATTGCCGGAAAGCGTTATCCGCTGACAGGTTGACGGCGTTTGCGGCGGATCATTAACCCCGGCGCCGACGGAAGGCGTTTCACAGGCCGGAAAACACGAAGGGCTGCATCGCTGCAGCCCTTTCCCGGGGTGTCCGGCTG
>NZ_CAWUOL010000277.1:0-236 GCF_963923915.1 Nodularia chucula CCY0103
TGCCAGAAGGTAAAAACGAACTAGCACAGCCGCAAGCGAGATCCAAAACCCTTTCCTCCATCGCCTGAGCCCAGGAACTCTGCCGCTATAATATCGCTGGAGTTGATTTGAACGTATCAATAGCATCCCGTGTAGTACACAAAGAAAGAAAGAAGGAAATTCAGCGCAGAAAACGCCACCCCAGAAAATGGTCCTCACCAGTCAAAATAAAATCCCCTAAAGACACCTCACGAGTC
>NZ_CAWUOL010000278.1:0-236 GCF_963923915.1 Nodularia chucula CCY0103
TTTATTTTTCGTAACAAGCAAAGAGTATTTACCGAATGTTTTTGGCTTTTTACCGCTATGAATGATCAGTATTCACCCTCCTGACTAGGATCTAAATTCAGAAACTGAATCGCATTACTTGTGTGGTTAGGGAAGGCTATATGAAAATTATTACAAAGGTTACGAGCATTTATTTTTTCTGCATATTATTTGTCAGCGCTAGATGTAGCCGCTAAAAAAACTTGGTTATTCCGTAC
>NZ_CAWUOL010000279.1:0-235 GCF_963923915.1 Nodularia chucula CCY0103
TTTACCTTGGTGGATTTATCGTTCCTGAAGATATCCTCATCACCGAGACTTCCAAAGTCTGCACTTCCTGTTCCAAAGCACAATTTTTCACAATCAATTCTTGCTGCTTTCTTGAAACGTTCCGTTGGGGGGAGGAATGCGAATTGCCTATATTTGTGCTGATCCATGTTGATAAAATTTATCGGACTCAAATTCACTCGCCTCGATGATTCTTTTTGTTAATACTTTGGAAGCT
>NZ_CAWUOL010000280.1:0-231 GCF_963923915.1 Nodularia chucula CCY0103
CACTCCGCCACCTGTCCATGTCGCCAGTCACTGCGAGGTCGCGTCACTACCTATCTGTATTGTCGGCGTCAATCCGGATTGGGCGGTTTAGGGCAGATTGGCGGTGGGTTGAGGGGTTGAGCCGCCCTCGGCGGTCGCCTGACGGATGGCGGCGGCGGCGGCGTCGATGACGACGCGCAGGCGGGGCAGCATGGGCGCATAGTCGGGCCACAGGGCGTAGATGGGGCGGTG
>NZ_CAWUOL010000281.1:0-230 GCF_963923915.1 Nodularia chucula CCY0103
GATCGACGTCTCGGCCTTGCTCGTTCAATCCACGTTCGAGGTCTACTTCATCGATGAGCATGATCGGGAACTGCTGAGCGTCCGGGTCTACAACCCAGCCGCTTCCCGGTTTGCAAACGCAGTTCGATCCGCTTCGTTTCCCGAGTACGACGAGGATGGCTTTGCGCGGCTCATGGGTCGTCTCAACGATCTCTTCTCCATCCGCGTCGCTGCGGACGATAAGGCGGCGT
>NZ_CAWUOL010000282.1:0-229 GCF_963923915.1 Nodularia chucula CCY0103
AATTTGTTTGCGTAGAGTGCGCAACCTCTGCAATAGCATTTCCACTTCGGCGGCTTTTTCATCCCCATCTTCCCAAGTTATCTTTTGTGCTACGGGAACCGCAATGGAAACTGTTCGCTGTCGCCGCATAACTTCCCAACTTCAGGCGTTAAGTTTCAGTACACCGTAACCATCGCTGCTTTGTTCTAGCAATCCTTGGTGCAACAGAGAACGCCCCAGCATTCGCCAT
>NZ_CAWUOL010000283.1:0-228 GCF_963923915.1 Nodularia chucula CCY0103
ATTTCCATCAACTTTTTGTTGTTTTACAAGCTTCTGCACTAAACTCTTGGCGGGAGAGTTAGGATGGGGTGTTAGATCAAGAGTTGGAGGAGTTAAAGGCTTTACGGCTACAACGCGATCGCGAAGCCAAAGAAGCCCAACTGTTAAAAATTCAAAGCGCTTAATTATTCCACCAAGGGGTGAATGCTTCAAGTAAGTTTTGATGTCAAAGTTACCCTTATGATGGGT
>NZ_CAWUOL010000284.1:0-224 GCF_963923915.1 Nodularia chucula CCY0103
GTTCATCCTGAGCCAGGATCAAACTCTCCGTTTTGTTAAGTTTGTTTTAGCTCTTTCGACTGCTCTTTTTTAACTTCAGTCTAGTTATTTTATTGACTTGACGCGTAATATTTGCTGTATTTTCGCTTTCAAACTATAATATTTTCATGGTTCGGTGTGACTTCAAAACACCGCTCTTTGGCGCTCGTCTCTCAGGCACTTATCTAATATAACGAGCGCACATA
>NZ_CAWUOL010000285.1:0-224 GCF_963923915.1 Nodularia chucula CCY0103
TCGGTCTTGGCACCAGCGGAAGAAGCAGAAGCAGCGGCAGGAGGAACATTGGAATACGCGCGCCGAAGAACCACCAGAGGCCCAGGCTCAGAACGGCCGACATCACCACGGTGGCGATGATTGTCAGGAGCCGCATCACTCCATCAACTCGCGCTGAACGATATCAACCCGGTCGCCGACCTTCTTGATCGCTCTTCGAAGATCGTCCTCGGTGACGGCGAAGC
>NZ_CAWUOL010000286.1:0-223 GCF_963923915.1 Nodularia chucula CCY0103
CCGGACCGGGTCATGCGTCTGCTGTCGCTGACGCCGGGCGGGTCTGGGGGCTTTCGCAGACCGGGCGGGCGGATGAGGCGAGGGCGTTGCGCCCCGCCGCCAATCGCGCCTTGAAATCCCTGCCGCCCGCCGCCTTTCCAGGCGTGGCCCATGCGGCGCTAGTGGGGCAGGACACGCCCGAACCGCTCAAGCGCCTGCGCCTGATCTGGGCCGCTCTGCGCGG
>NZ_CAWUOL010000287.1:0-221 GCF_963923915.1 Nodularia chucula CCY0103
GAAGCCGTACGTCGATCTGACCTCGAACGCGCGTCGCCCGCCAGGCTCTGACGGAGCGATACGCTGGAAGAGCTCCATGATCACATGAGACAGGAACAGCAGGATGTCCGGCAGGAGCCCGTAGATGCTCTCGTAGATGTCGTCGTCGGTCGGGTTCTTGAAGATGAAGTTGAAGTTCTCTGATCTCGTCTGGATCTCGACGCGCTGAACGGTCACCAGAT
>NZ_CAWUOL010000288.1:0-219 GCF_963923915.1 Nodularia chucula CCY0103
AACTACTATACCTGAATATGTAAAGTTTTGTAACGAGATTCAACATTTCTGGGCTCGATGAAAGGTTTCAATTCCCCAATGAGTATCATGAATTGTGACAAATTCATTTCTAGTTATATCCTCGATTTTTTCCTCATCTGGAAGATACAAAATATAGTGTCTAGAGCAGAAGTGTTGAATGTTAAGAAAGAGGTGATAAAAATAACCCAAAATATGGTA
>NZ_CAWUOL010000289.1:0-218 GCF_963923915.1 Nodularia chucula CCY0103
GCAGTAGAATGCGCTGATATTGAGTAATTTTTCTGAATTTCACCCATCCAGGAACAAATTTAATTTCGCCATTGCACCCGTGCTTCAGTGTATTGAAAAACCATAATTAAAAATTGTACCTAGCTGGATTTTCTCCAGTTCTTGCCAAATCCGCAATTCATCGTAAGAGAGTTTGTATGAACTATTAGCTGGAGAGTTACCATTTATTTCTGGGACTT
>NZ_CAWUOL010000290.1:0-217 GCF_963923915.1 Nodularia chucula CCY0103
TTCGGTCGACATGCTCGGCGACGCGCTGGTCTACGGATTGAGCCTCTTTGCCTTGCACCGCGGTGCGAAGTGGGAAGCCGGCGCGGCACTCGCAAAGGGCGTAATCATCCTGGGCTTCTTCGGCGTGATCGTGGCCGAGATCGTTCAGAAGCTCCTGCATGGCGTAACGCCGTCCAGCACCCTGATGCTGACCTTCGGCAGCATTGCCCTGATCGCC
>NZ_CAWUOL010000291.1:0-217 GCF_963923915.1 Nodularia chucula CCY0103
GACGCCGCCATCCTGAGAGCGATCGCCCCCAATCGGGACGACCGGTTCGACGATGTCGAGGAGCTGATCCGGGTGCTGGAGACCGGCAGCGCCGCCGCCGCCCCGCCGCCGCGAACCCTGTCGCTGATCGAACGTGATCCGGTCAGATTCTGGCAGGGGGTCAGCCTGCTGCTGGTCGTGCTATTGGCGATATCGCTGGCGACGCGTTAGCGCGCCT
>NZ_CAWUOL010000292.1:0-216 GCF_963923915.1 Nodularia chucula CCY0103
GCGACCGCTGACGGCTGGCTGGAGGTGCTGAACGCCGCCTGGGCCGCTCTGGCGACGGTGGCGGGGGCGTCGCCCTATCTGTCAGGCCTGATGCGGCGGCGGCCCGCGCAGCTGCGGCGGATTCTGGAGAGCGATCCTGACCGGCATCTGGAGGTCATCATCGCCGAGACGGACGCCCTGACCGGCGATGCGGAGGCGATGAAGGCACCGCTGCGT
>NZ_CAWUOL010000293.1:0-215 GCF_963923915.1 Nodularia chucula CCY0103
TCGGCCCATTCCGGGTTCTTGGCCACGCCGTCGCTGCCGCCGTCGCCGTTCTCCTCCCAGACGCGCAACAGATTCAGCACGCGGGCGGTGGAGGCGGAGCCTTTGAGGTGTTCGAGGCTGCGGACGGCGCGATCAGTCATGACGCCAGGATGACGCCTAATGGTGACCAAGGGCTTAGCTGAGGCGCAAAAAAGAACAGGGGTCGCCGAAGCGAC
>NZ_CAWUOL010000294.1:0-214 GCF_963923915.1 Nodularia chucula CCY0103
TGGGGATTGGGGATTGGGGATTGGGGATTGGGGACTGGGGACTGGGGATTGGGGACACTTCGACAAGAGTTAGAGTGAGCTTGTCGAACTGCTCAGTGCATCGCTGGGTATTGGAAACTAAAAATCTTTCTCCCCACACCCCCCACACTTCCCACACTCCCCACACTTCCCACACTTCCCACACTTCCCACACTTCCCACACCTCCCACACCTC
>NZ_CAWUOL010000295.1:0-213 GCF_963923915.1 Nodularia chucula CCY0103
CGCGGGCGTGATCTTGGGTTGGGGATTGGCACTCATCGCTGATCTCCATGGTTCGGGTGGAAGCCGAGGCGTTGTTGGGCGGCTTTTCTCGCCGCGGCCGCAGCTTCTGGGGTGTCGAAGAAACCCACGTGTGTGCGCTGAGCGCCGCCGATGTAGGCCTTCCAACGCTTCGTAGTCTTGTCCCAGAGAACACCGTTGAAGCCACTGGTATTG
>NZ_CAWUOL010000296.1:0-212 GCF_963923915.1 Nodularia chucula CCY0103
TGCGGGCATAGAAAAGCAGCTGCGTGCCGTAGGTCGTGGCGTTCCAGAATCCACCGTCATCAAGGGTCACCGCGCCGGCGTCATAGCTGGCGCTGACCTTGTCGACCGACTTGGCCGTCACCGGACCCGTCACAGCCCCCGGCGCGCCGCCGGCCGTGGCGGTCTTCTGACTGCGCGCGGCCAGAGCGAGCTGGTGAGCGGTGAACAAGGCC
>NZ_CAWUOL010000297.1:0-212 GCF_963923915.1 Nodularia chucula CCY0103
AGGCGGCGATCAAGATCAGCGAGAAGATCTGATTTGCGTCACCCTCGGGCTTGACCCGAGGGCCGGATGTTCCGCTGCATTGCGTTGCCGGCCTCGCACAGCCCGATCCGCATCCGATCCTCGGGTCGAGCCCGAGGATGACGGAGGGGGCAAGCTGCCCCTCCGCCACTGAGGGGGCTTGTTCTCAGGAGATTTCGAACAGACCGGCCGCG
>NZ_CAWUOL010000298.1:0-211 GCF_963923915.1 Nodularia chucula CCY0103
GCCGCGTCATAGGCCATCAGGAAGGCGCCACCGCCCAGGCCCGACGACTGCGGCTCGACCAAACCCAGCACGGCCTGCACCGCCACCGCCGCATCCACCGCCGACCCGCCGCGCCGCAGCACTGCCATGCCCGCCTCCGCCGCCAACGGATTGGCCGCCGCCACCAACGGCCCCCGCGCCTGCACGGCGCGGGCTTGGATCGGCTGAACCT
>NZ_CAWUOL010000299.1:0-210 GCF_963923915.1 Nodularia chucula CCY0103
GATCAGCCCTTGCCGTCGTAGGCCGTCGCCCCTTCGAGCCTCAGATGCGCCTCGCCCCAGGTTTTCAGGGCGGCGATGACGGGCGCCAGCTGCATCCCAGCATGGGTCAGACGGTACTCCACCTTGGGCGGCACCTCGGCATAGACGGTGCGCAGCACCAGCCCCGCCGCCTCCAGCTCCCGCAACTGTTTGGTCAGCATCCGCTGGGTG
>NZ_CAWUOL010000300.1:0-209 GCF_963923915.1 Nodularia chucula CCY0103
TATTTAACCCACATTCCGCACCCTTAGCTGTCAGACAGGGAAATTACGGAAACAAGAAAGAAAAATGAGGCTAAAAAATCACATATTAGCGAAAAAATAAATTGGCGAAAAAGAAAAACAACAAAAATGGCATCAAAACCCATTCTCAATAAGTAGCAACAAGAATGAACACCACCTAGAGGGAGAAACAGATAAATAAATGAAGATAT
>NZ_CAWUOL010000301.1:0-208 GCF_963923915.1 Nodularia chucula CCY0103
CGCCAGCCTTGCGCCACCCCACAGGGTTCCAACGCCTAATCGGTGGCCGCGCTATACGATCCTCGCGGCCTTGCATGATGAGGCGGCGGTGACGCCGCGCCTGATCTCGAGCCTGTCGCGCATCGACTACCCCCGTAATCGCCTCGAAGGGTTTCTGGTGCTGGAGGCCCACGATCAGGCGACCATCGACGTCGCAATGGCCACACCT
>NZ_CAWUOL010000302.1:0-207 GCF_963923915.1 Nodularia chucula CCY0103
CTGGTCTTCCGTTCAGGCTGGCGTCTGAAGAGCTAGATCGCTACCACGGGCGGATCGCCTTTTCGGAAAGATCCGTCATGCTGTTCCGTTCGCTCGTCGCCGCCACGGTGCTGTTCGCCGCCGCGCCTGCATTGGCTCAGGAGGGCGCCAGCGACCGCGCCGACATCGTCGCCGGCGCGCGCCAGTTCATCAAACCCACCAACGCCG
>NZ_CAWUOL010000303.1:0-183 GCF_963923915.1 Nodularia chucula CCY0103
TGTAGGATAGCTGATATCAGATGGCGCACAACTGGCATCTAATATTAATTTTCCCTTATTGGTCGGCTCACTTTTTGAATCCTCGATTTCTGACTTTTTTGGTTTTATTTCTACCTCCTCTTTACTTTCTAATGCCTTCAGGACTATTTCTTGATTCAACTTGTTGACTAAGTTTATATCTAT
>NZ_CAWUOL010000304.1:0-181 GCF_963923915.1 Nodularia chucula CCY0103
AGGCTAGCGGCGATATCGGGATGATTGTCTCCCAGCAGGCGTTTACTCAGTTCTAAAGCTTGGAGATACAGGGATTCGGCTTGGTCGTACCTTCCTTGGGAACAGTAGAGTTCTGCCAAGTTGTTAAGGCTAGCGGCGATATCGGGATGATTGTCTCCCAGCAGGCGTTTACTCAGTTCTA
>NZ_CAWUOL010000305.1:0-175 GCF_963923915.1 Nodularia chucula CCY0103
AAGGTGGCTCAAGATGAGATGTGGCAATAATTTGAGAAAATAAAGTGGTAAAAAAATAGGGGAAAATTTCCCCCAATAAAAAAAATAAATGTTGCCACTATCATATCAAACAATTTTCCGAAAGCATTTGACAGAACAGCAGTATTTGACACTAGAGATATTGTTGTTATTAATA
>NZ_CAWUOL010000306.1:0-174 GCF_963923915.1 Nodularia chucula CCY0103
CTGAAAAAAAGAAACAAGCTTTAGAAGATGAACGGATTCGTAACTCTATTGAGGGTAAATTTGGTGAGCCAGTGCGTTGGGCGGGTTCCCCGACTTGTAGCAACTGGCGAACCCGTAAGGGACAGGGTAAACGGAGATTTAGCCTGGGTAGAGTCATGGCTAAACTGCCTCATA
>NZ_CAWUOL010000307.1:0-159 GCF_963923915.1 Nodularia chucula CCY0103
GTCTTCCAGGGATGCCTTGTGGACCAATAAAACCCCGTTCACCGGGTTTACCTTGCTGCCCTGGAATACCTTGTCGCCCTGGCGTACCTTGCTTACCGGGATTACCTTGTCTTCCAGGGATGCCTTGTGGACCAATAAAACCCCGTTCACCGGGTTTAC
>NZ_CAWUOL010000308.1:0-155 GCF_963923915.1 Nodularia chucula CCY0103
AAATCGATTGCGATAAGCAAATAGATAATTGAGATGGTCATCTCTAGGTCGGTCGAGATTGGGGAAAGCTTTCAAAATATTTTAGGTTCAGCAAAAAACCAGTAAAAAAAGAGTAGGAAAAAGATTCAGCAATTGATTGTGTTGTAATGACAATC
>NZ_CAWUOL010000309.1:0-150 GCF_963923915.1 Nodularia chucula CCY0103
AAGCCTTGGAATTTAAACCTGATAACCATTACGCTTGGAACAACCGGGGGATTGCTCTAGGGAATTTAGGACGTAATGAAGAGGCGATCGCATCCTTTGACAAAGCCCTGGAATTTAAACCTGATTACCACCAAGCTTGGTACTTCCGGG
>NZ_CAWUOL010000310.1:0-136 GCF_963923915.1 Nodularia chucula CCY0103
TACATTAGTATCCTCTAAATTATAGCCTCCCTTCTTAAAATCTCTAAACATTTCCACCCTTCGGGAACGCCAAGGGCGGAACAATATCAAATCTTTGTTTATAGGCAGAAATAGCCAATTCTAAGGACTCAAAATT
>NZ_CAWUOL010000311.1:0-134 GCF_963923915.1 Nodularia chucula CCY0103
TTTAAAGTATTTATATCTTAATTAAGTGTACCTCATAACAGACGGAAGTGCTGTAGAGGGAACCCAAAAAATAATTCAAAATTCAAAATTCAAAATTCAAAATTATTTGGAAGTATTTTGCTTAGTTTTGACTA
>NZ_CAWUOL010000312.1:0-129 GCF_963923915.1 Nodularia chucula CCY0103
AAGGTTTTTATCACACCGATGGATTGGGTTCCACTAGACTAATTACTGATAATGTTGGTTTGATTACCGACCGCTATACTTATGATGCCTTTGGTGGATTATTAGACCAGACAGGTACTTTCGGCAATT
>NZ_CAWUOL010000313.1:0-114 GCF_963923915.1 Nodularia chucula CCY0103
GCAGTAATAGCAGTGGCATTATTGGGTGCTATTCTCCCTAAACTATATGCCGCTTCCCCACGGGTAGATTCATCTTGAGAATCACGAATTAACTCCACTAAAGCAGTAATAGCA
>NZ_CAWUOL010000314.1:0-113 GCF_963923915.1 Nodularia chucula CCY0103
TTTCTTGTTTCCGTAATTTCCCTGTGTGACAGCTAAGGGTGCGGAATGTGGGTTACAACTTAACGGGTGACAACATAGCTAGACAGCTTGTTGAATAAGGGATAGAGCCTGAA
>NZ_CAWUOL010000315.1:0-113 GCF_963923915.1 Nodularia chucula CCY0103
TAATTCGTGGTTCTCAAGATGAATCTACCCGTATGCAAGCGGCATATACTTTAGGGAAAATAGCACCCAATAATGCCACTGCTATTACTGCTTTAGTGGAGTTAATTCGTGAT
>NZ_CAWUOL010000316.1:0-112 GCF_963923915.1 Nodularia chucula CCY0103
AGATGCCAGAGGAGAACGAAATAATTACCGTACAGAACGTTTTAAATTTAACAATCATTTCTCCTCTTAACATTGCTTTATACATTTAGGTTTTGCCTCGCCCACCTACTTA
>NZ_CAWUOL010000317.1:0-112 GCF_963923915.1 Nodularia chucula CCY0103
GCTCCTCTAAAGCAGTGATAGTAGTGGCATTATTGGGTGCTATATTTCCTAAAATTGATGCCGCTTGCTTACGGGTAGATTCATCTTGAGAACCACGAATTAGCTCCTCTAA
>NZ_CAWUOL010000318.1:0-111 GCF_963923915.1 Nodularia chucula CCY0103
TAGGATTAGTAGAAATAATAAATGAATTAATAGGAGTCGAAAAAGGAGAGAAAGTGAGTCCGGGTCAAGTAGTCAAAGCCATGATAATAAACGGGTTAGGATTTGTATCAA
>NZ_CAWUOL010000319.1:0-111 GCF_963923915.1 Nodularia chucula CCY0103
TTAGCGAAAAAATACATTGGCGAAAAAGAAAAACAACAAAAATGGCATCAAAACCTATTCTCAATAAGGAGCAACAAGAATGAACACCACCTAGAGGGAGAAACAGATAAA
>NZ_CAWUOL010000320.1:0-111 GCF_963923915.1 Nodularia chucula CCY0103
TCAGTTGGGATAATTTTAACGAATCAGGGGACTTAAAATCACAAGTAGAAGCCTATAAAAATTACACTGGGTATTATCCTGAATCAGTTCATGTTGATAAAATTTATCGGA
>NZ_CAWUOL010000321.1:0-111 GCF_963923915.1 Nodularia chucula CCY0103
CTGACTGGCTAACACCTTTTAGGGGATTTTTTTTGCGTCATCCACAGAATTTTCCAAAATTGCTCCGGAGAATGTACATAGAGTCAGAAGAATAAATTGGTAGATGCACCC
>NZ_CAWUOL010000322.1:0-111 GCF_963923915.1 Nodularia chucula CCY0103
GATTTTTTTGCGTCATCCACAGAATTTTCCGAAATTGCTCCGGACAATGGTAGATATGCCGAGAAGAATAAACTAGTAGATGCACCCTGATAACTAACTCCCCTGACTGGC
>NZ_CAWUOL010000323.1:0-109 GCF_963923915.1 Nodularia chucula CCY0103
TCAATCCTCTCCTAGAATCCCACTGTCAATAGGGTTTGAGACGCGCTAACCCTGCATTTCTGTTGTAGTCGGTGAAAACATCCGTAAAAAAGATTTAAGTTGTGACCAC
>NZ_CAWUOL010000324.1:0-109 GCF_963923915.1 Nodularia chucula CCY0103
GAGGAGCTAATTCGTGGTTCTCAAGATGAATCTACCCGTATGCAAGCGGCATATATTTTAGGAAATATAGCACCCAATAATGCCACTACTATCACTGCTTTAGAGGAGC
>NZ_CAWUOL010000325.1:0-108 GCF_963923915.1 Nodularia chucula CCY0103
TAAAACTACTATACCTGAATATGTAAAGTTTTGTAACGAGATTCAACATTTCTGTGTCTAGAGTCTTCTTTTTTAAAGTCTTTCCTAAACAACTTTATAAATCCAAAT
>NZ_CAWUOL010000326.1:0-108 GCF_963923915.1 Nodularia chucula CCY0103
AAAATATTGGGGAAACATATATAAGGGTTTTGATACAAATCCTAACCCGTTTATTCAGAAATGTTGAATCTCGTTACAAAACTTTACATATTCAGGTATAGTAGTTTT
>NZ_CAWUOL010000327.1:0-108 GCF_963923915.1 Nodularia chucula CCY0103
ATCAACAAATACATTCTCGTACACCGGACGATATTTCTGAGCCGGGAGATGTATTCAGGGTTAGCGCGTCTCAAACCCTATTGACAGTGGGATTCTAGGAGAGGATTG
>NZ_CAWUOL010000328.1:0-108 GCF_963923915.1 Nodularia chucula CCY0103
TAAATATTTGAAGCACTCGTAATTTCTTACTTCTTTGAATGTGTCTCTATACTCCAGGGTTAGCGCGTCTCAAACCCTATTGACAGTGGGATTCTAGGAGAGGATTGA
>NZ_CAWUOL010000329.1:0-107 GCF_963923915.1 Nodularia chucula CCY0103
ATAAATTGTTTTAAGTCAGGACGATGGTCACGGGAATAACCGTAAGTGACAGTTATCTCTTTTGGTGATTTTACTGCTAATTCTTCTAATTCTTGATTATTGACTAC
>NZ_CAWUOL010000330.1:0-107 GCF_963923915.1 Nodularia chucula CCY0103
TCTCTTTCTACAGGATCTTGCTTTTTTCTATGACTAATTCTGGCTCTTTTCCAATGAATCCCCTTTTTTTGAGTACCCTTCTAATTCTGTCGGGACTCAACTTAATA
>NZ_CAWUOL010000331.1:0-107 GCF_963923915.1 Nodularia chucula CCY0103
CCTACAGATTTAGGATTATTGAATCAAGCCAGAAAACAGACAGAAACAATTATAGCAGAAATGTTGAATCTCGTTACAAAACTTTACATATTCAGGTATAGTAGTTT
>NZ_CAWUOL010000332.1:0-107 GCF_963923915.1 Nodularia chucula CCY0103
GAATTTCATCCTGAATCTTTTACCAGATGATTGTTTTCGTTACTATCAATTAGCCCAGAAATGTTGAATCTCGTTACAAAACTTTACATATTCAGGTATAGTAGTTT
>NZ_CAWUOL010000333.1:0-107 GCF_963923915.1 Nodularia chucula CCY0103
TTCTCCTCTTAACATTGCTTTATACATTTAGGTTTTGCCTCGCCCACCTACTTAACTGTCACTTACGGTTATTCCCGTGACCATCGTCCTGACTTAAAACAATTTAT
>NZ_CAWUOL010000334.1:0-106 GCF_963923915.1 Nodularia chucula CCY0103
TTACTGTATTTACTTATTGTTACACATTTTGGTTATTTCACGCCCACCTACTTATCTCTTTTGGTGATTTTACTGCTAATTCTTCTAATTCTTGATTATTGACTAC
>NZ_CAWUOL010000335.1:0-106 GCF_963923915.1 Nodularia chucula CCY0103
AACTGGTTTGCTAATTGCTGCTACTGTACCTCATAACAGCCGGAAACGCTGTAAATAAATGAAGATATTTAAGATAGATACTATAAGTGAGACTAATAAATTGAAG
>NZ_CAWUOL010000336.1:0-105 GCF_963923915.1 Nodularia chucula CCY0103
TCTCTTTCTACAGGATCTTGCTTTTTTCTATGACTAATTCTGGCTCTTTTCCAATAGACTCATCCGCGAATCATAAATGCCTACCAGGAGAGAGTGACAAGGAAT
>NZ_CAWUOL010000337.1:0-104 GCF_963923915.1 Nodularia chucula CCY0103
CTATAATTGTTTCTGTCTGTTTTCTGGCTTGATTCAATAATCCTAAATCTGTAGGATAGCTGATATCAGATGGCGCACAACTGGCATCTAATATTAATTTTCCC
>NZ_CAWUOL010000338.1:0-104 GCF_963923915.1 Nodularia chucula CCY0103
ATATTTTGGGTTATTTTTATCACCTCTTTCTTAACATTCAACACTTCTGCAATTATAGATACATTATATAACTCCCTAATCGTCAAAAATATCAACAAACCAAG
>NZ_CAWUOL010000339.1:0-104 GCF_963923915.1 Nodularia chucula CCY0103
TAATTCGTGGTTCTCAAGATGAATCTACCCGTATGCAAGCGGCATATACTTTAGGAAATATAGCACCCAATAATGCCACTACTATCACTGCTTTAGAGGAGCTA
>NZ_CAWUOL010000340.1:0-103 GCF_963923915.1 Nodularia chucula CCY0103
GGCTCTATCCCTTATTCAACAAGCTGTCTAGCTATGTTGTCACCCGTTAAGGTTTTTATCACACCGATGGATTGGGTTCCACTAGACTAATTACTGATAATGT
>NZ_CAWUOL010000341.1:0-102 GCF_963923915.1 Nodularia chucula CCY0103
ATCAAAGTAGTACAAAATAACTAAAGGCAAATCAAAGGTTCAGAGATTTAATGAGAAGAGATAGCATTAATAGGGGTATGGTGTGAGAAAGTGAAGCTTGGT
>NZ_CAWUOL010000342.1:0-102 GCF_963923915.1 Nodularia chucula CCY0103
GCGACGATAGTTGAGGGGTAGCCCTCCGCAAAAATAGCTCGATGCCAGGTTTATCTTTTAAAAAATAAAACCCCTTAGCAAACAAGACAGCTAGGGGGTTTT
>NZ_CAWUOL010000343.1:0-101 GCF_963923915.1 Nodularia chucula CCY0103
CTTGGTTTGTTGATATTTTTGACGATTAGGGAGTTATATAATGTATCTATAATTGTTTCTGTCTGTTTTCTGGCTTGATTCAATAATCCTAAATCTGTAGG
>NZ_CAWUOL010000344.1:0-101 GCF_963923915.1 Nodularia chucula CCY0103
CTCCTAAATTTGATATTAATTAAATTAATGTAGAGAAGAATTAAGTGGCTAATTGATAGTAACGAAAACAATCATCTGGTAAAAGATTCAGGATGAAATTC
>NZ_CAWUOL010000345.1:0-101 GCF_963923915.1 Nodularia chucula CCY0103
TGCACCCTGATAACTAACTCCCCTGACTGGCTAACACCTTTTAGGGGATTTTTTTGCGTCATCCACAGAATTTTCCGAAATTGCTCCGGACAATGGTAGAT
>NZ_CAWUOL010000346.1:0-101 GCF_963923915.1 Nodularia chucula CCY0103
GCAGTAATAGCAGTGGCATTATTGGGTGCTATTCTCCCTAAACTATATGCCGCTTGCTTACGGGTAGATTCATCTTGAGAACCACGAATTAGCTCCTCTAA
>NZ_CAWUOL010000347.1:0-101 GCF_963923915.1 Nodularia chucula CCY0103
TTGACGAAACAATCACCTTTTGGGCGATAATGGGGTGTAATAGTAGGTTTCTACTCATCACACACTGATCCCCGGTATGAGAACGCTGACAGAGTTGGTGG
>NZ_CAWUOL010000348.1:0-101 GCF_963923915.1 Nodularia chucula CCY0103
TAGGTCGGGCGACTAACTCTGCACGGGCATTAGGTACAACCAAGTTAGTAGAAACATACTATGCTAAAGTGCTTTGGGAAGTAGGTATTCTGGGAGTCCTG
>NZ_CAWUOL010000349.1:0-100 GCF_963923915.1 Nodularia chucula CCY0103
GTGGTCACAACTTAAATCTTTTTTACGGATGTTTTCACCGACTACAACAGAAATGGTAGATCGAATAATTTCAGTTGCACTTGACTTAATAAATCCTCAA
>NZ_CAWUOL010000350.1:0-97 GCF_963923915.1 Nodularia chucula CCY0103
TGGGGATTGGGGATTGGGGATTGGGGATTGGGGACTGGGGAGTGGGGATTGGGGATTGGGGATTGGGGATTGGGGACTGGGGAGTGGGGATTGGGGA
>NZ_CAWUOL010000351.1:0-96 GCF_963923915.1 Nodularia chucula CCY0103
TTAAGTTGTTAACACTAGTATTAGTCTGGTTAGTAACGTTAGTTAAGTTGTTAACACTAGTATTAGTCTGGTTAGTAACGTTAGTTAAGTTGTTAA
>NZ_CAWUOL010000352.1:0-87 GCF_963923915.1 Nodularia chucula CCY0103
TTCATAGCGTTCTAAATTCCCTAGCGCATTCCCCCGGAAGTACCAAGCTTGGTGGTAATCAGGTTTAAATTCCAGGGCTTTGTCAAA
>NZ_CAWUOL010000353.1:0-84 GCF_963923915.1 Nodularia chucula CCY0103
AAAATATTGGGGAAACATATATAAGGGTTTTGATACAAATCCTAACCCGTTTATTATCATGGCTTTGACTACTTGACCCGGACT
>NZ_CAWUOL010000354.1:0-81 GCF_963923915.1 Nodularia chucula CCY0103
CGCTTCTCAACCCCATCAACATCAACAACCCGACCATCCTCAGTCTGCAACAAACTCCCAACCTGTAAATCCTTCGCTTCC
>NZ_CAWUOL010000355.1:0-81 GCF_963923915.1 Nodularia chucula CCY0103
CGGAATTACCCCCAGATAATGAGCCAATGTCGTTCATTAGCAGGAATTTCTCTGGTGGTGAAACCCCCTCTCCTTCGGAAT
>NZ_CAWUOL010000356.1:0-81 GCF_963923915.1 Nodularia chucula CCY0103
ATACCCGATACCCGATACCCAATCCCCGATACCCGATACCCGATACCCGATACCCAATCCCCGATACCCGATACCCGATAC
>NZ_CAWUOL010000357.1:0-80 GCF_963923915.1 Nodularia chucula CCY0103
CCCGGAAGTACCAAGCTTGGTGGTAATCAGGTTTAAATTCCAGGGCTTTGTCAAAAGATGAGATCGCTTCTTCATAGCGT
>NZ_CAWUOL010000358.1:0-79 GCF_963923915.1 Nodularia chucula CCY0103
GTTTGTTGCAGACTGAGGATGGTCGGGTTGTTGATGTTGATGGGGTTGAGAAGCGGGAAGGTAAGTTTGAGGTTTATAA
>NZ_CAWUOL010000359.1:0-79 GCF_963923915.1 Nodularia chucula CCY0103
ATCGGGTATCGGGTATCGGGTATCGGGTATCGGGTATCGGGTATCGGGTATCGGGGATTGGGTATCGGGTATCGGGTAT
>NZ_CAWUOL010000360.1:0-78 GCF_963923915.1 Nodularia chucula CCY0103
AATCACGAATTAACTCCACTAAAGCAGTAATAGCAGTGGCATTATTGGGTGCTATTCTCCCTAAACTATATGCCGCTT
>NZ_CAWUOL010000361.1:0-77 GCF_963923915.1 Nodularia chucula CCY0103
CCTAAAGTATATGCCGCTTGCATACGGGTAGATTCATCTTGAGAACCACGAATTAGCTCCTCTAAAGCAGTGATAGT
>NZ_CAWUOL010000362.1:0-77 GCF_963923915.1 Nodularia chucula CCY0103
GCTCCCACCCCACACCGGGGAATACCACATGGAGCAAGCACCCGTGCATTGTGTAGCGAGTACCCCCGCACGGAAAC
>NZ_CAWUOL010000363.1:0-76 GCF_963923915.1 Nodularia chucula CCY0103
TACGGGTAGATTCATCTTGAGAACCACGAATTAGCTCCTCTAAAGCAGTGATAGTAGTGGCATTATTGGGTGCTAT
>NZ_CAWUOL010000364.1:0-75 GCF_963923915.1 Nodularia chucula CCY0103
GGGATTTTCCATTTTCTTTTTCCTCATAAAGTCCCCTCCCCTAGTAGTTTACTTCTACTTGTGTGTACACCGTAG
>NZ_CAWUOL010000365.1:0-74 GCF_963923915.1 Nodularia chucula CCY0103
GTGGGATGTGGTTCTTTAAACAAAATTGGTCGTGCTTTTCTGTCCAGATAGTCATAGTGTTTTGTCACCACCTA
>NZ_CAWUOL010000366.1:0-74 GCF_963923915.1 Nodularia chucula CCY0103
TTTTTTAGTTTTAGGGAACAGGGAACAGGGAACAGGGAACAGGGAATAAATTGGTATGTACTTCATTAGACTGG
>NZ_CAWUOL010000367.1:0-73 GCF_963923915.1 Nodularia chucula CCY0103
AGGTGAAACGCTGTTGCGGCGACGATAGTTGAGGGGTAGCCCTCCGCAAAAATAGCTCGATGCCAGGTTTATC
>NZ_CAWUOL010000368.1:0-73 GCF_963923915.1 Nodularia chucula CCY0103
CTATTTTTGTATATGTATGTTTCAGTCCCCTTACGGGGATTAGTTTAGCGGAAAGGATTGTTTCCGCCATAGC
>NZ_CAWUOL010000369.1:0-72 GCF_963923915.1 Nodularia chucula CCY0103
TTGATACAAATCCTAACCCGTTTATTATCATGGCTTTGACTACTTGACCCGGACTTACTTTCTCTCCTTTTT
>NZ_CAWUOL010000370.1:0-72 GCF_963923915.1 Nodularia chucula CCY0103
CCCCTCCCCGCAAGCGAGGCTACGGTGTACACACAAGTAGGCCTAGAGCGAGTTTCCAACCAAAAAAGGTGG
>NZ_CAWUOL010000371.1:0-71 GCF_963923915.1 Nodularia chucula CCY0103
GCCTTTCCCAGTCTGATGAAGTACACACCAATTTATTCCCTGTTCCCTGTTCCCTGTTCCCTAAAACTAAA
>NZ_CAWUOL010000372.1:0-70 GCF_963923915.1 Nodularia chucula CCY0103
TATACTTATGATGCCTTTGGTGGATTATTAGACCAGACAGGTACTTTCGGCAATTCCTTCGGGTTTGCAG
>NZ_CAWUOL010000373.1:0-69 GCF_963923915.1 Nodularia chucula CCY0103
TCATAAAGTCCCCTCCCCTAGTAGTTTACTTCTACTTGTGTGTACACCGTAGCCTACAGGAGGTGGGGA
>NZ_CAWUOL010000374.1:0-68 GCF_963923915.1 Nodularia chucula CCY0103
CCCCTCCTCGCTTGCCTACGGTGTACACACAAGTAGAAGTAAACTACTAGGGGAGGGGACTTTATGAG
>NZ_CAWUOL010000375.1:0-68 GCF_963923915.1 Nodularia chucula CCY0103
GCACTCCTGGTAAACAAGGCACTCCTGGTAAACAAGGCACTCCTGGTAAACAAGGCACTCCTGGTAAA
>NZ_CAWUOL010000376.1:0-67 GCF_963923915.1 Nodularia chucula CCY0103
ACTATCACTGCTTTAGAGGAGCTAATTCGTGGTTCTCAAGATGAATCTACCCGTAAGCAAGCGGCAT
>NZ_CAWUOL010000377.1:0-65 GCF_963923915.1 Nodularia chucula CCY0103
AACCACGAATTAGCTCCTCTAAAGCAGTGATAGTAGTGGCATTATTGGGTGCTATATTTCCTAAA
>NZ_CAWUOL010000378.1:0-65 GCF_963923915.1 Nodularia chucula CCY0103
GCCTCTATCAGCATTCGGTGTAAATAAATTACCTCTGGAAGCGCCGCCACTGGCTCGTCTAGGAG